>NZ_CP085636.1:2700000-3000000 GCF_027571385.1 Shewanella sp. MTB7
TAAACTTGAACCAGGACTATATGACTTAAGATATTAAGGAGCGTTTGCAGATGAAATATTTAAATGCTTATTGTGTAGCTTGAGATTGTAGCAGATTTGACTTACCTATTTATATTGGTAAGGCATACCTTGAAAATACGTTCATTCAAATGGTAATTATGTCACTCATTGCTGTGAGCCTAGGGCAAAGATGGACCGTGTTTGTTCAGTTTGATTATTACTCCTGTTTGAAATAGACATGCCATTTGCTCATAGATGTTTCTCACTCGAAATGCTTAATATTACAAGTCAACATATCAATGGTTAAACTTAATTAATTTTTCTATATAAGTATAAGGTCTACTTAACCGTGTAACATTGGTGTGCAATTTGAACTTTTTACAGTTAGTTTACTCTGTGAAACTATTATCGATTTCTATGGGGTTAACTATAGTTAATAACGCTTGATTTAAGGCTTGTAAGTTACGGTAGTTGGCTTTTCATTAATTAATTTGCAGTTAATTAATTGGCTGCCTTGTTAATAAGTGAGAGTTAAGTAGTTTATAACAAGGGTTATTGAATGCTATATGGCATCATTGCTACAAGTTATACATCTGGTGTCACGCATCAGAAGTGTGTCTTGTAATTTGGAATGTTTGACTTGTTTAATTTGTCAACATCTATTAACCGACATTTACAATGTCAAAATTTAAGGTGTTTTATAGTATGAATAAAAGTAAATTGACAATGATTAGAAAACAAAATGGTATGTCTCTATTAGAAATTATCATTGTATTAGGTATTATTGGTACAATTGCTGCTGGTGTAGTTGTATTGGCTCAAAGAGCATTAGATAATAAGTCAATTGCTGATCTAAACTCGAATATTAACGCGACTCGATTGGCATTGACTGCAACATTTAGAACGTCTGGTTACCCGGTTTCAACTGACATTGCTGCCTCATTAATTCCATCAGCACTGGAAGATCCGGCTTCATTAACAGGAAACGCAGGACTTGATCCGGCTGCTCAATTATTTAGAGTTGGAGCTATTAGTTCTTCAGAATTGACTAATCCAATTACTGGCAACATATTCCATATCTCTTCACTAGGAAATACTGGTACTACAGAGGAAACAGTGGCCGGTGCTAATGGCAAGGTATTTACTATTGCTGTCAGTGGCTTGAGTTCAAAGCAATGTTCACAAGTTGCTATGACTCAATCTGCACAATGGGATTTTGTAGAGGTTATTCTAGCTGATACTATTGATGCGATACCAACTGTTGAGATGACAAGTCTAAAGAGTGTACAAGCTTTAAGAACTTTAGACCCTACTGGACGACTAATTCCATCTCTTGTTGAAATAGCTACCGCGTGCTCAGCTTCTTTAAATACAGTTGTATTTGCCTCTCGTTAATAGTGTTATTCATTGCCACATGGATGTGGCACTTACTGACATTTATGAAGGAGGTGAATTTAAATGAGAAAATCTAGAGGATTTTCGTTATTTGAAATGATAATAGTTATGGCTATTGCAGGTTTAGTTCTATCTTCAGCAACAATAGTTACCATTAATAATATGAATAAGACTAAATTTCAACATTCTATCAATATAGTTGTTAATGAAATTGAGTCCATTACTGATTTATATTCACGCAAAGAGTTTGAGGTTTATAACGAAAACAGTAAGTTAAGTCGTTGGTTACCAAGTCCTGTTTATAAGGTTTCTGCTGGTAGTGGAACTGTATTTGAAGCTCAAAATATTGAGTGGACAGATGTACAGCGAAGAAATTATGAGTCTGCTGATTGTGGTCCTTTGAGTGGTTTTAATGCACATTTAGGAGCTTTAGATGTTAGAGATTCAATTGTGAATTTTCCTATTTCATGTAATGGAACATTAGAACTTTTGAAACTAAGGAGTTTTATTGTAGAAAGAGAATCTGGAGCCACTAGAAGACCATTTGGAAACATTCGATTTCAAGTTGAATTAGATGCAAGTTCTGAAAATATAAATTTTGTATCAATAAGAGATTATTTTAATACTGCGTTTGCAGAACGAGGTATCGCTGTTGTTGTATGGATCTACAGTCCAACAGGAATGAGATTAGTAAAGCTAGATGATGTAGTTAGTTATACAGGTGATTTAAAAAGCATCCTCACATTGGATATAGAGAGATCATTTTCAGAAGGTTACTTAACGTCTAATGGTAGAGTGCTAATTAATAGGAATGATGCTGGACTATGTTGGGATACTCGAAATCCTACGTTGCCTAATTTAAGTAAACTGTGTATTAAGTCTGATTCCACCGATAGTACAATACTTAATTTCGTGGACCAAGATGATAAAATAAGTAAGATTGCAGCTATTAATACTTTAGCGCCAATATCAACTACATTTAATTTAACTGGAGATGTTGAATCAATTGATAAAAGGGAATGCCCTGACGGTTATAAAAGTCAACAACAGAATTATCTTTCTAATATTGCTGCTGTTGTAAAGGATGTTAATGGTCAGGATGTGATTGCACCTGTTCATAGTGTGAAAATTTTAGTTGATGATGTCAATAATAGTTGGGCTATAAGTTCAGTGGTAAAGTCAACTAATATTCATCAGCAAAATCTCCCATTTGAAACAGTTAATAACGGTGTTTCAGGTTATTTAGTACAAGAATGTGTATTAGACATCTAATAACACGTCAGTTATGTGAAATATCTAATATGAAGGTGGTTTTAATGGTTTTTTTTATGAAGTTTAGTATAGTTTTTCTGATTTTAAGTATGTTTAATATTGTCAGTGCTAAGTGTCTTGATGTAGTGGATTTTATTTATGATGGGAACCAGCTTAATAACATTGAAGATGTGATAAATAAGAGCTTTAACAAAGATTGTTCTAATGGTGGATATAAGTTGTTAGTACCAACTAATCAATCAACGGATATGGATTTTAATACTTTTGAAGCTTATAAATATCAAGTTATTGGTTTGTTAGAAATAACTGGTATTGACTATAAGATGCAAAGTAGCGCTAGAAAGTTTGAGTTGATAAGACAAGAAGTAAAAAATATTAAAAACAATGATGATAAGATATTAGTTGAGGTTAAAAAAGGTGAAATGTTGAGTAAGTCTTTAATGCATTTAGGAGAGGAAGAAGGTTATAATATTGTTTGGAAAGCAAAGAACGACTACATTTTCAGTGTCGACACAAGTTATCATTGTAATAAAAATGCATTTCAAATATGCATTGATCAAATTGCAGATGACTTACTAATTAACAACCTTGCATTAAGTTTTACTATCTACATGAAGAATAGAACACTATTGGTTGAGGGAAAGTAAATTGAAATCCATATACTTAACACTACTTTTTGTAACAATACTTTCTGGATGCGCGTCTCAAAATTTAGATAATATCTCATTTGAGTATGAAGTGCCTGAAATGGTTAAAGTTAAAATGGTTGATGCAAATTATATTGGCGATATTGTATATCGTGGTGGTGATGATGTCCCTAGTTTTTACTATAATGAAACTTTTGAAATAAATACCACAAATCCGATTTCAATTGATGGCTTTATTGCAATCATTAGGTTGAAGTATCCGCAAATAAATTTGAAAGAGAGTTTTCAGTTCGCTAGTTCCAATAAGTCTCTAAAAAACATTCATTTTAATGGGTCTATATATGATGCATTTATTCATGTGAGTAAGTTATTTGACGTATTTATTAGCATGAGTGCTGAAGGTATTTCTTTTGATGATCGATTGTTTTTTACTGAAAGTATTGATTTTTCAGCTGCAACAGAATCAGATTTCAAAATTGATGCAGGTATCGCAAAAGATTCTAGTGGCTCATTTGCATCTAGTCTTACTTATAAAGAGGGAGGAAATTTTTGGTTAGAGATCGAAAATTCTTTAGGTTTGATTATGCCTTTAGATCAATTTGATATTTCATTACAGACTAGTACGATATCTTATTTTGCAAGTTATAAACAAAAAGAAATTGTTGATGTTTTTTTCAAAAAATTAAAAATTCAACATAATACACAATATAAAATAAATTTTAAAGTGATTGCTGTGGACGAAGATATGTCTAACAAGTTCGCAGTTGGCACTGTTTTGGGAATTAACAGTGGTAGTACTAGTATTATTTCTCCAGAAAAATCTTTTTTAGATTTTATATCTTATAAAGATAAAAACTTAGAAGCATTATTGGAATTTGGTTATGGTGCAGGTAAATTAAAAACGATCCAAGAAGGGACATTTCTTGTGAGAAATGGACACACGCTACCAATTAATTTATTAACTAATATGAATTACATATCTGAAATATCCAATGTGGTGAATGAGTTTTCTCAAACACAGAGTATCACAACGAATGAACTATCTACTGGTATTAGTATTAGTATCAAACCAAGAACTTTGTCAACTGGAAGAGTCGAAGTGGTTTCAGGTTTTTCTAAAAGTGAACTTATCAATTTAGATTCAGTGTCAGGTGTTATGTTGCCAACCACGAAGGAGGTCGAATCATTTTCACGTACAATTGTTACTCCTGGAGAGTATGTGATTATTTCATCATTTGATGATATAAGTTCTGGAGGGAACTATGATATTGTGGCAACCTCTTTTAGTGATAATATGACAGAGAGGAAATCAAAATTAATGATAATTGTAAGTGTTGAACATGATTAATCATAGTTTTGAAGAAGTCTTATTTAATAGAAGAATTATATTTGCTCAAGGTGGTGAGCCTATTAAAGATTGTGTCGAGAGCAAGAGTGTATCACCATTCTATCGAAGAAAAAAAGGCATGAAAACAATTGCGTCATTAATTACAAGTGACATTAATGATGGATTGTATTCTATTCAATTGGATATCGATAAATATTACTTTATTATCATTAAAGGTGGGCTTTTAATCCAAGGTTCTGATGTGATCGTAAATAAATCTCTTATGAATATGATAAGTGATGAAATGAAAGAACTTAGAAAAATAGAATTGACAGATGTATTGGTTGATGAGTGGAATTGTATGAAGAATAAGTGGGTAAGAAAGAATGTGTTTACGTTCTGCTTTTATTTACTGTTGTCTTCTTTATTACTTGTAGGTGTTTGGCTGACAGTTAAGGTGTTTTTATTGTGAAATATGGCCTTAGAAAGTTCTCAATTAATAGATTATTTATATTGTTTGTTATGGTATTAGTTTTTACGGCTGGTATTTATGTTTTTTTTGAAAATAAAAAGATAGATGAAGAAAAAGAAATTCAATTAAGGAAGAAGCAGCAACAAGCTAGCCAATTGCAAAGGGTTCGAGATGGATATACATCAATGTTAGGTGGAGCTCAGTTAGATTCACTACTTAAATTATATTCAAATATTAAGACTAGTTGGTTAACGTTTGATTTGTTAGAAAAGAAGGTTGATAGTGTTAGCTGTAAGTTCAGCTCTAATGTAAGTGCATTTTCATGTAAGATGGAAGTTGACAATAATGGTGGGTATTTTTCTATTCCTTCAATTTTATTTATGGGGAAAGAGTATTCACCAATTATAAATAAAACACTATTGACTTATGAAGGCTTGCAGTTTTCTCTTGCCAAATCACGCAATCTCATTGATTTTGAATCAGATAGATTGATTGATATTATGCATTGTAATGATGTACTTGTGAACTATGGGGTCATGAATAATATGTTGCAACCACTAGGAGCTAAACTCTCAATATCAACTCCAACAAGAGTTGCAGGTGAGCAAAGTATTACTACTACAAATATTAATAATAATTTTTACTTTGGCGGTTGGGAGTTTCAAGGCCCCAATGAATTGTTAGGTATGTTGTATTTTGCTGAGCATGACGCGACGGCTCATGAAATTCAACTTGATTTTGATAAAGAACTTATTAATTTAAAAGGTATTTTCTCATGTACAATGTAATTCTATCAAATAGTTTTATTATTATCATAACAACTATACTTTCTTTCTCTTTAATAGCTGCTGATACCAATGTCAGTGGTGTCGGTAACCTTGATATGAGTGAAACTATAGATGAATCAATTTATTTAGATATGTATAATAGTCAAGTTAAACATAACTTGGAAATGTCTCGTTTGAATCAAAAAATAGAACTTGCAAAATTAAATAATATTTTAAAGAAAGAATTAAAAAGTTCTAATGATAGTACACCCAAGGTTGGTAACCAAGAACAAACGGTCAATAACAATAATGTATGTCCTTCAGTTTTATTTAGGTTGAAAACAGGGAGTTCTGGTAACCAATCTTTGGTAGGGTTTGAACATAATGGTAAAGTAGAGCTAATAAAAGCTAACACTCGATTTAATGGTTGTATTTTGAAGTGAATATTCACTCTATAAATTACAGCGAGGAGGTTGTTAGTTCTTTTTGCACAGATAGTAAATTATTAAGTAAAGGTGTTTTTTATCATTGCGGTATTAATTGTTGTTTGATCAGTTCTGAGATTAGTATTCTCAATGCTTTAGACGTAATTAACACATTTTTGTATAAAGAGTTAGAGTCAGTAGATATATTGTTTATAGAAAGTGATTTGTTTGAAACGATTCTACAGCGATCTATATCTAGTGTTGATAATAGTATAGTTATGATGGCTCACTCTTTGTTCATTGCTGCGATTGATAATAAAGTTAGTGATATACATGTTGTTCGTTTAGAACAGACTGCCCAAATTGGCTTTAGAATTAATGGTTCAAAGGTAATCCATGATGAAATTGACAGTGAATTATGTGATGAGATGATTTTTGTAATGTATAATATACTAGCGTCTACGAAAGAGACTACTTGGAACCGTCAAGTTTCACAAAATGCAAATATAATATTTAACCATAATGGTATGTCATATCGCTTAAGGTATGCACACAATCCAATATTTGGTAAAGGAGGATTATCGTACCATGTTGTTTTAAGGATAATTTTGCCTAGTGTAAAAAGTATTAACCCAGATTTATCATTTCTTAGATTAAATTCATTTGAAGAGATTGATGTGATGAATATGGTTTCACAACCTTTTGGTATCTATGTTATTGCTGGTACAACGGGATCTGGTAAATCACTAACATTAAAAACTATATTAGAATGGATGGCGCACTATCGTTTCGAAAATCGAGGCGTTTTCTTGTCTGTAGAGGACCCGGTAGAGTATGAGATTGATGGGTGTTATCAATCATCTGTTACTGCATCAAATGAAAGTGCGATGGCTAATGCTATTAAGTCTGCATTAAGGAGAGACCCTGATGTATTGATGATTGGTGAAGTTAGAGATGAGATGTCTGCGAAGGCTTTATCTACTGCTGTTGAAAGTGGACATTATTGTTTTACCACAGTACATGCAGGGAGCATTGTAACACTTTTAACACGGTTAATTTCCTTAGGTATTGGAACCGATAAACTATCGACTCCAGGATTTATCGCTGGTTTACAATGTCAAAAACTTATTCCGCTTTTATGCGGGAATTGCAAAGTTGAAATAAAGAATGGTTTTTTTAATAAAAGTGATAATGGATGTGAACAATGTAGAGAGGGGATTATAGGTAGGCAATTAGTTTGTGAGTATCTTATTGGGACTAGTTCTATACTTGAAGCCATTGGTAATAACCGTTTTGATTTAGTAGTTGAGGAATGGAAGAAAAGAAGGGTTTATTCTCATGAGGGATTTGGTGAGGGGTTTACAATAAGAGAAAAGGTGTTTTTTTTAGTTTGTAAAGGTCGAGTATGCAGTTCTTATTTTGGGAATGAGTTTGGTGGGTTATTATTTATAGAATCTGAAATTAAGGAGTTTCTTGGTGCTGTTTAAACAATTTAATAAGAAGGAAAGACTTTATATATATCAATTTTTAATTGATATGATTGATAGTGACTTGCCTATTTATGACTCTTTGTTAACATTGGTTAATAAAGGCGAATCATTACTTGGTAAGACTTTTGTTATAAAAGTGAAGCATATACTAAAGGATATGGCTAATAGTTCTAATTTAGCCTCTTGCTTTGAAGGAGTGATTCCTGCAAATGATTTATCCATTTTTCATGCTGCAGATAGGGCTGGGGATATTAAAGGTGGATTAATTGCATTAATTCAATTAAATGAATTTCGTAGTAAATGTATCTCTACACTTGTTTCATCATTAACGTTTCCATTAATCATGGTGATAATCACTTTTGTTGTTATTGCAGGTTACTCTGTTAGTGTTTTCCCTGCTTTTATTCCTGTGGTACCTGTTGAAAAATGGCCAACTAGTACTGCAATGCTCTATGGAACAGGATTATGGATATATAATGGAGGCTGGCTAGTTCTAATATTAAGTTTTTTGTCAATCAGTGTTTTATTCACGATTTTGTTAAACAGGTTTACAGGTTCTGTTCGTGAATTATTCTCTAATGTGTTTCCATTCTCGATGTACCGACAGTTTGTTATGACAGATTTTCTTGTCGCTTTATATTTATTACTTCATAGTGGAGTTCCATATATAGATGCATTGAATCTTATACGTGAAAATTCAAATAGATATTTAAAGTGGCATTTGACAAAAGTTATAAGTAACCTTAATGCTGGACTTGGTTACGGCGAAGCTATGCGTACAGGTTTATTAGATAAAGTAACGGTATTTGATTTCGCTATTTATTCAGAACTTCCATCTTTTGTAAATACACTACAACAAATATCAATGAAATCTCAAACGAATTTACTTACAACTTTTAATACGATGGCGGGTATTTTGAAAAACTCTGCTACAGCATTCTTAGGTGGTGTGATAATTTGGGTATTTATAGGATTATTTGCTTTGATTGATGTGTTATCGGAAGGGATATAAATACTATTTTGTTTAACATATTATGTCAGTAAATATTTATTTGTATATTAATATTTTAATAGTGTGTGTCATTGTGCCAAATGCACTTGCAAATGAAGTGATTAATGAGTGTTTTCTACCTTCATATTTCCCTATACTATCAGGAGAACAAATAAGCAATTTACATCATATTTCGGAGTCGTCAAAATTACTTATGTGGGAAAGTAGATTTTTTGATATTAGTGAAATCTATGAAAGTAGTGTTAAAGAAGTTAACGGTTCAATTAATCATGAAATTGTCCATAATGTAAATGTAGTTGAGGAAGTCATTGCTGATGTTCAAATAAAAGTAACCGACTTTCTACAAACAATAAATGTATTTGAATATTCTGGTGTTTGGTTATGTGCTTATAATGACCTTTGTAGTCTATCTAATTCTGTTATATATAACAATATAATTAAAGTTGCTATGCATGTAGAACGTGGATATTTAATTGAAGAACAGTATAACTTGTTAAGTCTAATTATTATATCTGAAGACTTAAATAATTATTTTTTGAATTATAAATTAGTTATTGAATATTCCTCAACCGTTAATGATAATTGTTTAAAAGTAATTGGTAAGTTTGTTTATAAGGCATCAGGATTATGCACTTCTATGTATAATTATAATGTTTTTAGATTGAGAATTGATACTTATAAACACGGGGGAAACGTTGAAAAATTTATTTTTAAGTTAAATAATGCCATGGAAGAGGGAGGGGGGGAGTCTTTGGTTACGCATAATAGTAATTTAACTTCAAGATATTATAATAAATACGGGAGTTATGAAGATATGGTTAAATTAAAGTACAGAGTTGATATGATAACTAATGAAGAAAGTAATATCGTTAAAGTATGTGAAAGTTATGGTAAATAGTTGTCGTTAGTTGATCTATTGTTTAATTAGAGTACAATAATTTTTTTAAATGTTATTGTATTCGTGCAATAAGATATGGTTTGACATTCTTGGTAAAGTAAATTATTCAATTCTTAGATTTAAATGAGAATATTTAGAATATTCACTGATTATCATCTAATATTTTTATATTGTTGAGAAGGCGCTAATTAGGATTGTTCATTGTTATTAAATTATCGATGATAATGTGTTAACCACGTATGGCGTGTTGAGTAAGAAGCCGTTAACAAGCTGACCGGGCTGGAAAAATTATTTAATGGTGAGGCCGTATTGACACACTCATTAGATAGAATTATGTATGAAGGTTAAATGTAGATAAGAACCTGACTAATGTTTATACCTAAATTGTTGAGTTGGATCTGTTCTATGAATTAATAAGTTTAGGTTAGAGAAGTTTGATATTTAGCGGTATTAGTTTCTTTGGGTATAGCGGCGCAAACTATATGACTACTTCGCAAAGTTAAAAAAGTAGGAGTTGAAATATTAGGTAGTGAGTAGAATGAAGCGAAGTAAAAGGAAGTCGTGTATTGTGTGATTAACAAGGTTCTGGTTATTCTGATACTTTATGTATTGATGGCTATTTTTGAGATTTGTATAGTGATGGTAATGTCTATATTGATCATGGCGGAGATTACCTTAATATTGTTTGTAAAGCCAAAGTTTTGATATCTTTTCCATTTATGAACGGTTAAAATTTTAAATGTTATTTAATTAAGGCTTGTATGAAAATATTTATTTGGGATGATGATTTTAAAACTAATTTTCATGATGTAGATGAACAACATGAATATCTTGTGGAATTGATAAACAAGCTTGGTGCATTTATTTATTGTGGATACCGTCCTATTAAAGACCTCAATATATTACTTCATGAATTGAGTTTATATGCTTCTTATCATTTTAAGTGCGAGGAAGAATATATGGTGCGTAAAGGTATTGATTCTCGGCATTTTAATTATCATGTAACTTCCCATGTTACATTTTTAGAAAGGGTAACTAATGTTGTTAGTGATATACGTCCTCATGACACTTCGTCTATTACTGAGTTACATCTATTCTTAATAAGTTGGCTTAATGATCATATTTTAGGCGTCGATCAAAATATGGCTAGACAGTTGCGTAGTATAGAAAATGGATTAACTTCACAACAAGCATACGATAAAGAAGAAATAAAGTAGTCTATTAAATATATCATCCGCTCTTTCTGTATTCCTTTGATAACAAGGGTTTTATTTTTGAGATAAAACAAAGGTTCAGTAAAGGATATATGTTGTTCACCTGTCGAACCTGAAGGTATCATAGCTAATGCTAAACAAGTAAGTCAGTTTAGGATTCTTACAGATAACATATGATTGTAACTTAACCTATTACTGCAATTGTGATATTAAATTGTAACTTATACTATTTGACTGGTTTTGTCTCATGTATATTTGCAGGTGTTATTTCACGGCTACGATACTGCCTCAGTAGTCCACAACATGGTGGAGTTTGAAGCCATAGAATCCACAGCCCCTTCGTCAGCTTGCTAGGGGTATTAAGATTTTGTGCCTTGGAATTAGTAAGTTACAACAGATTTTTAATACTTGTTGAATCAATGAACTCTATGCCTGTAGGATTATTCCTTAGGGAATGTAAATGACGAGGTAAGGTACAGCAGTGTTGAGAATAACGTCAATAAATTTGGATTTAAAGATATAATACCAATCGGTATAATCATCTGGTCAGATTTATCCATGAACGATTGCATAGATTCTTTACAGTATCAATGTCACTAATAAAGCTATTCCAAGCTTGCGTGCATTGCTCGACAATGTCCTCATAATTGGCAAAACACCTATTGGCTAAATGGCGCTGTCTTATCCATCCCCAAACTTGTTCGATAGGATTAAGCTCTGGTGAATAGGGAGGTAGTTTAATCATGGTTAGATTATCGAATTCATCATCTAGATCTTTTGTATGCCAACCGGCACCATCCATGATCACGACAGCGTGGCGATCTGGAAGAGTTGCTTCAGAAATTAACTTTAGGTGTTGCCGCATGAACCTTTTATCTACCCATGGAGTGATCAACGCTTCGGTATTTCCATTCGACGGACATACCGCCCCAAAACATAAGCGTACTCAAACTGTTGTTGTCGAACGACTCTTGGACGACTTCCTTTTTTTGCCCATAAGCGTGTCGTCGTGTTTTGTTGCCCTATACGAGCTTCATCTTGAAACCAAACATCAACTTGAGCCAGGGCAATATGACCGGGGATGTTAAGGATCGTTTCCAAGCGGAAGTTTTTTAAAAGCTTCTTGTGCTTTTTGGGATTGTTTAGGATGTTTTGACCTACTCGTTATCCAAGAAAAACCTAGCCGCTTTAATATTCTATAGACACTTGATGGTTCATAATTGATACCAAAGTGCTGAGAAATATATTCATTAATATCAGCACCCGATAGTCTGCCGCTTTCTTCAGATAAACTTTGCTGCTCAATGAATGTTGCGAGTTGTTTAGATTGAGTCTTGTTTAAAGATGGAGGTCGGCCAGGTGATGTTTTGTGCTCAAGGCCCGCTAAACCGTCGGTTAAGAAATCACTTACCCATTTGTTTACACTGGTACGACTCACCTTAAGAATACTCGTGATCTCAATGCGGTTATGCCCTTCACTGAAATGTGCTAATGCCAAAAGACGGATCCGCTTTTGTGCATTTTTCTCTCGTCGTGCCAGAGAGCGAAAGTCAATGGTATTAAGCATTTCCATATGTAACCTAATCATTAAAATTAACTGTTCAGATTAGATCACATCTTTATACCGATTGGTATAAGTAAATATCCGTGTAAAAATGCTTGACGTCTTGGTGGTGAGATATGTAAAAGGTATGATAATTTATCTTGGTTGAAAGTTCTGATCACAAAAAAGGTTGTTAATTGAGTTTTTTAAGCCGTGCTCAAGTTATCTAGCATTCTACTGGGGGATGCTAGTTTTAGCGTGTCTAACATCATCACTGATTTATGAATATCAGTAAATACAGCATAATAATTAACGGTGTCATACAATAAGTTGTCATTTTATTTTGGTGAAATTTTATTCAACTCGTTGTAGTCAGCATCAAATTGTAAAGTTCTTTTTATTTTATCATTCTCAACGTAGTCTCATCCTCTTGTATCACAATATTATACGTAGTTTTATATAAAGTGGTTAAATAATTCAATAGGCATAGCTAAAGCGCTAGATGCCAATATTAGTAAACAGTTTATTTAACCTACCTAATCGTGATGTTGTTAAGTAGGTTTTATCTCTATTTTAATTTTTGCATACGAAAAAGGTATGATTTAATGTTTTCAGCCGTGTTGAACGAATAATAAAGCAATGTTCAGACACTTTTTTCATAAAGTATTCCCCAATGCAACCTTTTTGTTTATCGAATGGCTCTAAAAGTAACCTGTCTTTTTCTATCATTGTTTCACCACTACACCTTCTCTCAATTTCATAGCCATTTTTATCAATAATATTACTGTGAAGAATGAATTTCCCTATCCTCGAGAGTTCAAGAGTTGAGTATGATATGTGACCATTATAAAGATTAATTTCACCAGACATTTGTGTAACTTTGTTAAAATAGTCATAACTAAAAAATAACCATACAAAAAAATTTATTAATATTCCAATAATAATTGTAGTTTTAAATTTTATCACAATAAAGAATATCCTTATTCGCTTTAATAGAGCAGTTGTACTCATCCAAACTAGTAATATCACTGTTGAAAATTCTGACTATTTGCGTTTCATGTTTGTTAATGTAAATAAAGCCAAGAAATTGAATTAACATCATCAACACTAAAAAAAAGATAGTTACTATTGATATTTTGTCATTTTTTGATAGGGTTGTTTTATACAATTCATTAGTATTAATTGATGGGATGGTGGTTAGGGGCATAGTATCTGTATCTGTTTGAAGAGGATGTAGTTCTCCGAATGAAATAGAGTAACCTTTACCTGGATGATTTATCAGAATGTTTTTATCTTTATCATCAAAAATTGATCTTAATTTATTGACTATTTGTGTTAAACTCTCAGGTGATGTTGCCCCACCCCATACAATTTGTATTATGATTTCTTTGTTGACAAGTCCTCCTTTATTTTTACAGAGCAATTGAATGAACTTTAGTTGTTTGTTTGTCAAAAGTTTTGAATTAGAATCTCCATCTTTATAAAAGATACCAGTGTTCATATCAACAATATACAAACCAATTTTAATTAAATCTGCCATTTTTACCTACATATATTCAAGTTTAAAAGACTTTTTGTTACTGTCATATGACATTATTTAAGAGTTCATATGGTGATGCTGGCCTTATTGATGCGTGGTTGCACTAAAGTTAATGAGTGGTGCATGGTAAGTAAATTGGTTGACCTTTCTATTCTCAATGGATAATGGTTAATGGTATGTTGGATTTTTAACTTGTTTCTCGCCTAGGACAACAAGTTTGTAATGACAATATTATTCCTTAAGTTGAGGCTGTTTAACAAGTTATATAATAATTAATAACTAGTTTTCTGCTGTAAATATAATCATTTTAGTTGATTTATGCTTTTTAGATTTTACTAATGTTAAGTTAGAAAACGGTTATTAACGATAAAGTTTTATCTAATGAACATTAACGGGTTGAGAAGAGCAACTTTGTAGTAGTTTTCATTATCATTACGTAAATGATGACTTTATTTAACGCTAGGAATGCATTGTTATTAATTATGACAATCTGCTGATTGTTAAGGTAGAGTTGTTATAATTGTAAATAGCAAACAATTTAGTTGCTATTTACAATTAATGTAGTAGAGGTAAGTCTCAGAACTGTGAAGTTTTTTAACGAGGAGTATGAAGTATTGTTGCAATATTCAAGGGTGATTTTACCTAGCACTAAATCACGCTAACACATTGAAATAATAAATTAATATTTGAATTTAGACACGTCCTCTTTCATATTTTCGATTAAATTTGCTAATTCAAGTGTTGTTATGTTGCTTTGTTCATCACCGTTTTGAAATATCATTAATTCTATCAATATCAATATCAATATCAATATTAATATTAATATTGATATCTATCTCCTGAGTTACTGCTGTTTGTTCCTCAGCAGCAGTTGCGATTTGGATATTCATTGAGTTAATGAGTTCAACATTTTCATTGATCTTATCTAAAGCTATCCCTGCTTGTTTTGCCATTACAGCTGTTTTCTTGGCTAGATTAGAACTAGATCCTATATTCGCCATTGAATTATTGCTAAATATATGTAGTTCGGTGATCATGACTTTAATTATTTCGGTCGATTCATGTGTTCGATTAACCAATGAACGCACTTCATCGGCGACGACAGAGAATCCTCGACCAGTATTTCCAGCCCTTGCAGCCTCTATTGCGACATTGAGTGCAAGCTGGTTTGTCCGCGCTGAAATACTTCCAATGACTTCTAAAACTGAGCCTATCTTATCGATTTGTGTTGAAAGTGCTGTAATGAGCTCACTAGTTTCTACCATTCCTTTGTTTAACTCACTGATCATTGAAATAGTATCTTGAACTACAACTTTCCCTTTGGTTGCCGATTTTCCCGCCATAATGGAGGATTCAGCCGCCAATATGGCACTGTTAGCCACCTCTTGTACCGTGCAGGTGAATTCATGCATTGCTGTAGCGACTAACTGAATTTGGTCTTGTTGGTTAATGACGTTTTGTTTGGTTTGCGAGGTCACCACCGAGCTTTCTTCAGCTGTAGTTCCTAAGCGTATTGAATTATCATTAATGTTCTTTATTATATGTTGGAAGGCATCAACAACTTGATTTATGTTACTGGATATTTCGGTAAACTCATCATCACCAATTAACAATACTCTTTGAGTTAAATCCCCCTTTGTAACATTACAGGTTGTGTTTCTAATTTGTGTTAAAGAAATGTTGATGCGATTCATTATCAGTCCTGACAAACCGCATATCATTACTACACCTACGATAATACAAATAATGATAATATAGATGCTGCTCAGAATATGTTGTCCTGTGTTATTATACACTCCTTTCGAGTTGCTAAGTATTTGTAAGGAAAGTGATTTTGCTGTTTGCGTTATGTTTTTAACTTTTGGCTTGATGTACTTAATCAATAGCTCATTAGCAGCATAATAATTTCCTTTTTGAACTTGGTTAACAGCAACTTCAAAACCTTGCTTCTTTAATTCATTAAACTCATTAGTGAACTCCTCTATCATCTCTACTTGTTCAAGATTAAGGTCTGATGAAGCCAAATTTTTAACCAGAATGTTGATTTGGTCCAATGATTGTAATACAGAGTTTAAGTGACTGGATGTAGGATGGTCGTGTAAAGAGGAAAACTCGCTATCAGGAGCATGTTGAAATGAGAGTAATAATGAGGTTCTTGCTACTCCAATGAATTCTAGGATAGAACTAGAATTGTTATTGTTCTTCATATTGACAACGTATAATTTTTCCACACTATTTGCAGACTTGTTCATGCTGTATATAGAGGTGCCACCAATAGTTAGTAATGAAAAAATGGAGAAGAACATCATTATTTTAAGCTTAAATTTAATACTGCTTATACGCATGTAACTTCCTAATGTGGGAAATGAACGATGTTAAAAGTACATGTTGATTATATTATTTGTAATTGTTTAATGTATCCCAGGCTACGTAATTTACGCAGTTATTAACGGGTTAGTAACCTTCTAAGGAGTGGTTGTGACTATGTAGTTGGGGTATAATTGTTTTTTGTTTTATATCAATCAATTATGGTGAAATCTCTTTTTTGTTACTAGGAAGTACTGGCATCGTTTTATTAATTTTACTTAAATTTTGAAGTGGGGTACTAATTTAGTACTTGCTGATATGCAGTGGTTTTACTTTTCCGCTAGTTACTCTGTTTTTACATTACTATTTATAAGTAACTTTATCATATCAATCAATTTCATTAGGTATGTATAGAGGCAACATTATAATTAGATTATTCTGGTGCAATCGAACTGGTATAGGGTTGTTTCTAATGTTTTCTAAAGTAACTGGTTCCATAAATAGTGACATTCAGAGTGCCTCAATTGGCAGACATTTAAGGCGGTTAATCACCGTTTACTAATGAACGTAGTTAAGGTATTCCGTAAACGGAGTATAGGGAGTTGGGTTGATGGTGTTGATTAAAACGGATGTTCTTATTTTATATTCATGAATAAAATGTAACGCCTATTTGATATGGATGATGATCTTTATCTGGTTATTTTCATTACTTGTCATTAAAGTTAGCTGTTGACTAGGTATCGCAGTGAAATTAGTAGGTATCAGCTTGTTGTTTGGCGTGGGTTTAATTACTCAAATCCCCAAAACGGCATCAAGTCACCTGTACTGCTTTGTTTATAAACTCGTCGGTCGAAAAAGAATAAATGAAATATTGAGTTAATAGGTTTAAACTTGATTGTTTTTTGCACTATACTGCGAATGCAGGATACTGCAATTAACCAACATTTTAAACTAAAGAGCACAGTATGAGTAAAGGTACAGTTAAGTGGTTCAATTCAGATAAAGGTTATGGGTTTATTACACCTGATGATGGTGGAAAGGATCTATTTGTTCATCACTCAGAGATCAGAAGTGGCGGCGGTTATGCTTCGCTCAATGACGGTCAGTCAGTAGAGTTTGATGTCGGTGAGGGACAGAAGGGACCATGTGCAACAAATGTAATTCCAGGTTAGTCTTGCTGAATGAGATAAATCGTTATGCAGGGTTAAAATTGTGGAAATAAACCTTAAGCCAGTGACAGCTTTGCTTCACTGGCTTTGTTTTGTCTGGCCTTTCACTATCTATCCCTTCGGAGACCTAAATTAGCTTTTTAGTTTATATTGTCGACGAACTTCATCGACCAATCGATGTCTTGAGCTTTTAATCCGTTCGTGAGGTGCAAACATCGCACTAGATTCATCTAATAAATTAACGGCTTTGGTTAATTTCGTTAGATCTATTTCTGCTTCATCAAGTGCTAACATTTCATTAATCTGTAATATGGCAACCTCCTTGGCGGCAATATCTTCAGGAAGTCCTGAATGAGTGCATAAGCCATAAATACCTTCAAGAAAGCTCTTCCATTCCTGTTTAATATGTAAGTCTAATCCAGAGTTAACCGTATTATCATCTGAGTAATACCCTGCATGTTTTAACCATGCTATCGCCTTGATGTATCGTTGAGCAAAAATACCAAAAACAGTATGAAGATCCTCAGTCGTCTTAAGAATACCAAGCCATGATAAATAGCCTTTTGCGTAATATTCGATTTCACTTTGATCGTTAAACTCTCCAAAAAATGAGTGGTTGGTATAATTTAATTTGAGCTTATAGGAACACTTTGGCATCACATTCTGTTGTTGAAAATTAAGCAGTTCTTCTTCTGTGACCTTTGCTAAATCTAGCAGCTCTTGTTTTGTGAAATAGTTATTATTCAAATAGTTAATAAGATTCATTGTGACTAACATTCCTAATGAAAACAGACGAAGATAAGGTTGACAAAAATGGGGAGTCTTTAATGTTATTTTGGAGCTTGAGAACGGTTTACCATTCCGTAATCACGTAGAAGCCCAGTAACACGTATTCTGTAATCATCGAATAAGTCTGTTCGCCCTTTTGCTTGGGCTTGTCGATGTAACATCTGCTCTCTCCAAGCTTGTACAGCATGCTCATCTTCTTTTAATCTTGCTCGGTACTGTTCATAGTCAGCTAAGCTATTGAAACTAATCAAGCCAAAAGCTTTATCGTTGGTTCCTTCGTGCGGCAGAAAATAGCCAATTAAGTTCCCACCACAAGATGGGATAATCTCTGCCCATTTTTCAGCGTACTGATTAAACATGTTGAGTTTCGAGGGATCGATTTTGTATTCAATAAAGCAGGTGATTTTCACAGATTTGTCTCCATTATTTTTTCAGACAGTTTAGCCTCTGAAAAATGCTATGCTTCGATGAGCATCGAACTATAGAGACGGTATAAAGTGGAACCAAATATATCATTCATCGAAAGTCTGATCGGCGATTCAGCTCGTTCGTGTATGCTAATGGCTCTGTTGGGCGGAAAAGCACTGACCGCCACAGAGTTGGCTGTAGAAGCCGACATTACTTCTCAAACTGCCAGCAGTCACCTGAGTAAGTTGGTTGATGGGCAGTTTTAGTTGTTAGAAAACAAGGGCGGCATAAGTATTTTCAACTGCAAGGCTTGGCAGTCGCCGAACTGCTAGAGAAGCTGTTAAACATCACATCGAATATTGAATCACCGGTGAGAAAAACCGGTCCTGACGATCAAGGACTTAGAAAAGCAAGAGTCTGTTATGACCATCTAGCTGGCGAGTTCGGTGTCGCCCTTTATGACGCATTAGCTAAAGGTGGGTACATCATTGATAAGGCCAGTGAAACCATGTTGACGGAAAAAGGACTGATATTTTTCAAAGAGTCCGGTGTGAATGTTGATGACTTCTCGAAACATAAACGTCCAATATGTAAGTCCTGTTTAGATTGGAGTGAACGGCGAAACCATCTCGCCGGTTTGATAGGGCAATGGATATTAATGGATATTTTTAATCGTGGATGGGCAACGAAAAACTTAGACTCAAGAGCGATTCTGTTTACTAGAAGCGGTGAAAAGTCATGTTGTAAAAAATACGGTATCTCGGGTTTGTCTCAATCAATAAAAAGTGCTTAGCATTTGAGTCATTAAGTTGAGTGTACTATGGTCGTGACGATCAGCGTTTGGCTAGCCACCAAGTAAGCAAATGTAAAAAAGCAAACGTGCCATGTCCATAAAAATACAACTCAATTGCGCCGACGCACGTTTTATGGATTGCCAATAAGTCAGGTGAAATGGACAGTCCCAGAGATATCGAGCTATACCACAATAGGCCAGTAAACACGGCTAACAATAGTGCCAGTAAACCTAAGCCTTCAATGGTCGCTGCCAAGCCTCCGGGTGTAGGATCAGGTAACCGTCTTGACAATAAGGTGTGGAGATCGCTTTTTAATCCATGCAGATTTCCGCTAAGCCAAGGATACAGATCGGCAACTTTTCGCCTGTTGAGTAGGGTTGAAAAGAAAATTATTGTCAGTATGAATAGGCCCAAACCACCATAAATGTGCAATTTATCTATTACGGTGATTTTACCAAAAGGTGTATCGCCTTGAATGTGCATGCCAAAAGATAACAGGAGTTGCCATAATACCCAGAAGAGAATAAGTGCGTGAAGCCATTTTTCAGTTTTAGGCAAGTGAGCAAATAGAAAAGAGATACCCTTTCGTGCTTTTTTGATGACTTGTTGACGTTCCTGATACATCAAGTTCTCCATTTAATGGTTTGATTTAAATTAATATTATTTCATATGTATCAATATTATTTCTATTTGTAAGTGTTGCTAAATTTTACACTGTGTTAAATGTAGTCATGTTTTTAATATACATAAATTTACAGTGTAATATCACTTGGTAATAAAAAATGGTATATATGGTAATGCTGTTTTTAATTACTTTAAAAAGTATTGTTAACTGTAACAATACAGCGTTTGAAATTTATGCATTAAAATAAGTCATAAGTTGTATTGGTCTTTTGATTTAACACAATAATATGAACATAAGTTAATGTGTTAAAGTAAAATATATTAAAACAGGTGGTTACAGAAAGTTCCGTGATCCAGATCACGGGAGATAAAAGGCATTACCTTATACTATGTTTCAGATTATCAATAAGAATGAGTGTTCGTTATTATTGTCGAGAAGACAGGAATAATAAAAGTTGTGTTTAAATTAAGTGGTATAACTTAATGATACAATTAGAGTTATCATTCTATTGACTCAAATCTAGCTATATTTCTAGCTAGGCAAGACATTTATAATGTTGCGTTTATAATTAGGTGCTTATATGACTTCGACCGATGAACCAATCTCTGTAAATATAAAAAAACCTTCTAAATTCAAAAAGCTAATTATCATAATAGCATTAATTGTTGTTTTCGGAATGGCTGGGTATTTCTATATTCGTCACCAAGAACTTTATCCAACTACTGCTGACGCTTACGTCCATGCCAATGTGCTATACATCGCTCCACAAGTAAGTGGCAAGGTGTTGCAAGTTAATGTTACTGATTATCAGCACGTTGCAGATGGGGACCTTATGGTGTCGATAGATCCTGCGCTATTTCAAATTGAGCTTGAGAAAGCTAAAGCTGCCTATGAAACTGCATCTCAGGAGAATAAAGCAACCGACGATGCCATTTTAGCGGCCAGTGCCAATGTTCGCGCTGCAGATGCAAAGCTTGTCGATGTGCAGAAAAACTATCAGCGACAGATGGAACTCGTTAAGCAGAATGTAGTATCCAAGCAAGTCGGCGATGATGAGAAAGCTAAATTGGCCGATGCACAAACGGCCCTTGAAGCTGCTCGGGCAGATATGTCACAACTTATTACAGAGCAAGGTGCTAAAGGGAATGAAGCCCCTAAAGTGAAACAAGCGGCTGCCGCACTGAGTCAAGCAACGTTGAATCTGTCATACACCAATATATACGCCCCTCACGATGGCACATTGGGTCAAGTGAGTATTCGTCCTGGCAGTTTTGTCTCCCCAGGCCTTGCCATGATGCCATTGGTCGAAGACAACACGGCATGGATAGAGGCCAACTACAAAGAAAAAGATGTCGGTTCCTTGAAACCTGGTATGTCAGCAACTGTCGAATTGGATATGTATCCTGATGTAACATTTTCAGCAAGTGTCGAATCACTTTCGCCTGCCAGCGGCTCCTCTTTCTCATTATTACCACCAGAAAATGCGACTGGAAACTGGGTGAAAGTTCCACAGCGTTTCCCTGTACGCATCAAGTTTATTGATCTTGATGGTAAACCTATGATGCGCGTTGGAGCCAGTGCGTCTGTTACTGTTGATACATTATCAGAGACTAAGTGATGGCTGAGTCAATCACGCCTGCTAATCGCAGGTTAATCACTTTAGCTGTGATGTTGTCGTCAATTATGGTTTTGCTGGACATGACGATTTCTAATGTTGCTTTACCTCATATGATGGGGGCATTGGGAGTCACTTCAGAGCAAATCACTTGGGTGCTGACATCATATTCTATGGCTGAAGCGATATTCATTCCCTTGGCCAGTTATCTCGCGCTTAAATATGGGATTCGTAATTTATTATTAGTCTCGGTTACTGGATTTATCTTGTCATCTTCTTTATGCGGACAGGCTGATAGTTTGGCTGAAATGGTCGTATTTCGGATCATGCAGGGAGCATTTGGTGCTTCGGTTATTCCATTAGCACAGTCTATTATGGTGCAGATCTATCCGGAAAACCAACGCGGTAAGGCCATGGCACTGTTCAGTGTAGGGATACTGCTAGGGCCTATTTTAGGGCCAACTGTTGGTGGTGTAATTACTGAGAATATGGACTGGCGATGGATTTTTTACGTCAATGTTCCTGTTGGTTTAGTTTGTTTAACCTTATTGCATCGGTACGTGAAACTTGAAGGTAAAGGTCCGACCAAATTAGATTGGCCGTTAGTTATCGGCATGGTCATTGCGATTGGTTTACTGCAAATGGTGCTTGATAGAGGGAATCAAGAAGGGTGGTTTGCATCCAATATGATCTTTTTTGCAACGATTATCAGTGCAATTGCCGCAGTGTACTTTATTCGACGATCCCTGATAACCAAAGGCGATGTGGCTCCCATGTGGTTACTTAAAGATCGTAACCTTGCTATCTCATGCCTGATGATGGCAGGTTTTGTGTTGGGGATGTTTGGTATTACGCAGTTACAGCCAATGATGCTTGAACAATTGCTAAATTACCCTGTTGAAACGACGGGGTTTGTTATGGCTCCAAGGGGATTAGCTTCAGCCATTGTATTAATATTGCTTGCGAAGTCTATGGATAAAATAGATCCGAGAATGTTGGTTGCAATTGGCTTGCTGTTCAATATTTTCGGTACTTATCTGATGATGCAGTACTCGATGAACATTGATCTTTATTGGATCTTGGTACCGTCAATTATTCAGGGTATGGGCATGGGACTCGTGTTTGCTCCATTAAGTCAAATGGCTTATCGGACCTTGAGTGCTAAAGATACGATGGGAGGGGCTGTTTTGTTTAACCTGTTTCGAACCATTGGTGGCTCGTTTGGTATTTCGATTGTAAATACCTATTTCAGTCGAACCGAACAACGTGAATGGCATGCATTAGGTTCAGATATTACCTTAAGTAATCCGGTGTTACAGCAACAAGCAATGTTGCAGCATACGAGTATTACTGACCCAAATATTATGGCTCAAATTGGTCAACTTTTGCATCAACAATCGACGTTATTAGCTTTTATATATTCGTTTGGTTTTATCATGGTGACATACATAGTCTTGCTGCCCTTGTTGGCTTTGTATCGATTCAAAAAAAGGCAAGTTCCTAGTTTAGAGTCGTAAGTATAACAAGCGGGATATTTGCAGTGCTTCAATTCGTCAATGATTGCACTGCCATTTTATAGGAGGGGTATATGTTGAATAGCAAACTATATTTATTAATTATCATGGGGTTATTTTTTTCAGAGGCTGTTGTGGCCGAAGGTAGAATCGTATCAAATAAAGACGTTACTGGTGTTGCGGGATTAATTCCACAAGATGATATCTATCAGTTGAAGGTATTCGATAATAATTACGTATTACCCCTATATCAAACTCAATCTCCTAATGAAGCTTATTATCGACCACAGAACCCAAATCATAATGATATTAGTAAAACTAATTTGCAATTTCAGATCAGCTTAAAATACGGTCTTGCAAGCAATCTATTTATTGATAATGATGGATTGTATGTTGCATATAGTCAAATTGCTAATTGGCAAGCTTATGATACATCAGCTTATTTTCGTGATGTTCAGTATCAACCTCAGATATTCTGGGTATGGCAACACGGAGATAATGACCAAGCTTGGCAGAGTACAAGCATTGGCTTTGAGCATCAATCGAATGGTAAAGGGGGGATCTACGAGCGTAGTTGGAACCGCACCTATTTGACGTTTTTATTTTCATTTGATGATCTTAAAATCAGCCTCAAACCTTGGTTAAGGATGGAGCTTTCATCAACGGATTATAATCCTGACATTGAAGACTATATGGGATACGGCATGGTAAGGGCTGACTGGTATCTGGCTGATCATCAAATCAGTTTAACCTTGAGAAATCTAGCTGAGAGCGGTTTTTCAAAAGGTTATGAAGAGCTAAGTTGGCGGTTCCCGTTATACAAAGGATTTAAAGGTTACCTGAAGTTACAAAGTGGTTTTGGTATGACAATTTCCGACTATGACCATTTTGACAATGCCATTGGTATCGGTTTCGCGTATTAATCGTTATTCATAGCCATTAAAGGTGGGCAATGGTTATAAATGGTAGATATCATTTTTTAAGGTTAATCCTAAGTCTGTAAAACACGCGTAAACTATTCAACTTGAAGAAGCTGGGTAAATAGGGATAATGCTTCCACTAACATGATTTTCCCTCTACAGAGTACCTTGTGACGCCCCTGACTCATAAATTGATTAAAACGAGTATTGAAGCCTTTGGTAAAGATGGTGCGCTGGCAAACCATATTCAAGGCTTTAGTGCTCGAGACGTTCAAATTTCCATGGCTACAGGAGTGTGTGAAGCGATAGCTGAACAAACTAACTTGGTGGTCGAAGCGGGAACTGGCGTGGGGAAAACCTTTGCCTACCTTATACCTGCATTACTCAGTGGCCAACAAATCATTGTCAGCACTGGCAGTAAAAATCTACAAGAACAGCTATTTTATAAAGATCTGCCCACATTACTGTCGATATTGAATTTGACACCTAAGGTCGCGTTGTTAAAAGGGCGCAATAATTACCTGTGTCAGGATTTGTTAGAGAAGCAACTGCAAGGCTGTGATTCGTTGGACACTAAGGTACTCGATGATCTATTGAGGATAAATCAGTGGGCAGGTCAGACTAATGATGGGGATTTAGGCGGGCTGACGTCAGTGTCAGAAAATGCTGATGCGTTGCAATTGATTGCCAGTCGACGTGAAGTTTGTTCTGGTAAAAAATGCACTCACTATGATGCCTGTTTTACCAGGAAAGCCCGCAGTAAAGCAATGGACGCTAAGATTATAGTGGTTAATCATCATCTGTTTTTTGCCGACCGAATTCTTAAAGAGACAGGGTTTGCAGAATTACTACCCGACTCTGATGTAGTGATATTCGATGAGGCACACCTCTTGCCTGATATTGCGGTGACGTATTTTGGTCAACAGATCTCCACGCGGAGTTTGACTGACTTGCTTAATGAGATCATCAATATATATCGTAATGAGTTGAGGGATTCGTCTCAGATAGCGTTACTCACATCTCGTTGTATCACTTTCTTTAATGATTGGCACCAACAGCTGTTTGACCGTCATGAGCAAGATTGGCGACAGTTAATGGGAGATAAACAGATTGCTGCAACAGTATGGGGTCTCGTCGCTGAACTTAAGGCGTTAGAGAGTTTACTGCTTGGGCATGTTGGACGCAGTGAAGATCTGGACTCAGCGGTAGAAAAGTTAGATGGTTTTATTCATAAATTGAGTCTGTTTTTTCTCTGCGATAATGATCAAGCCGCTTACACCATAGACTACGGCCATCGATACTTGGTTTTGAGAATCGCGCCCATTAATGTGACTCGTGAGTGTGAACTGCTATTCGATTCAAATACGGCGTGGATTTTTACCTCTGCAACCTTGCAGATTAACCGTGACTTGAGTTTGTTTACTAAAGGATTAGGAATAGATTCGGCTAAAAAGATGATCTTAGATAGCCCCTTTGATTACTTTCACAATGCCCTTTTTTGTGTACCTAGGCATTTGTCTCGAGTGAGTCATCAAGATTCGGCTGTAAGGGATCTGGTGCGTGTTGCTACTCAAGCGATTAATGCTGCTCAAGGTCGAACTTTTATTCTGTTTACCAGCCATAGAATGATGAATGCGGTGGCCAGTGAGCTAAGAAGTCGGGTTCAATACCCTTTATTGATTCAAGGGCAAGCAGGTAAGCTGAGCTTATTAAAGAAGTTTCGTCAGCTTGGAAATGGTGTTTTGTTGGGAACCGGTGCGTTTTGGGAGGGGGTAGATGTACGAGGTAAACTACTAAGCTGTGTTATTATCGATAAACTGCCTTTTGTGTCACCGGATGACAGCTTATATCGTGCTCGCGCTGACAGTATTTCCCGTGAAGGTAAAGATCCTTTTTTGACATTATCGCTGCCTCAAGCGGTTATCTCGCTCAATCAAGGTGTTGGTCGTTTAATTCGTGATGAGAAAGATAAGGGGGTACTAATTCTGTGCGATAACCGCATTGTTAATCGCCCCTACGGACAGGAATTTTTGAATTCATTGCCGCCCATGGCAAGAACTCGGGATATGGACAAAGTGGTGACCTTTTTGGAGGAAATAAAATAATTCGAACAACGAGTCACGGAAACCTTTGATTAATGTGATAGTTAAATTTGATATCTATTAGGTTATAAAAATATTTATGTCATTCAAGGAAGAGTCATGGCTCGTGTTCACTCTAGTTACTCAAGTGCTTTCAATCGGTCTATCTGGATAGCTTTTACCTTAGTTTTCTGACCGATGATATCGGTTACCAGCATCTGCCATATTCAGACAATGATAGCCGTGAAGCCGACGGTAAGGTCCAAATACGTAAAGGGATGAGTTAGGCTATAAAGCCAAGCTGACTCATTATTCCTATGGCCATAATGTGATCACGATACCTAAGCTAATGGGATACATCCTGATACGGGTTAACTTGTCTCTAATGAATACTCATCCTTAGAAGTGTTCGAAATGAAAATGGTAAAGTATCGGTAATTCGCCACTACAGTGAATAAGACTCTGATCTAAGATAGGCGCAATGACGATCAAATGTGGTGGATTTATTGTTTGGCGGCTTTTAGGATAAGAACACTATATGTTGAATCTGGCTTCGATGCGCATAGTGATAAGGTTGCTAGTTTTTTTGTGGTGAGTGTATTAGGGGATAAACCTGTGTCAAGTGATCTGAAAAGGGAGGCACTTTGAATCCAATTGAAAAAATATTAGCCTTTATCGTAGAGATCGAGAAGCTTAAAGATGTGCAGCGTAAGACTCGCCCTGTGGGTTTACAACGCTATGAAAACTCTGCAGAACACAGCTGGCACGTTTGTTTAGTGGCTCTGATGCTAAAAGATCATGCCAATGAAAATATTGATATTGACCGAGTTATCAAGATGTTGCTCATTCACGATCTCGGTGAGATTGATGCAGGTGATACCATTATCTATGCAAGTGAAACTCAGGAGCTAAAAGATAAAGAAGCTGGTGGCCTGAAGCGTCTGTTAGCTATCTTGCCCCAAGGACAAGGGGGGGAGTATCTCTCTCTTTGGTATGAGTTTGAATCTGGTGAAACCCCTGATGCAGCATTCGCCAAGGCGATAGATAGGGTGCCACCCTTACTTCATAATCTACATGGGGATGGCCATAGTTGGCGTGAGCATGGCATTACTAAATCGCAGATCTTAGGCGCCAATAGCCGTATAGCCAAAGGTAGTGAGGCTTTATGGTCTTCATTAGAGCTGCAACTTGAGGCTGCGATTGAAGATGGGATTTTAGAATCATAAAAGTGGGCGAGATTATCTTTCTCGCCCTCAGCTTAAATGAAATGCAGTTATCTCTGAATGATGTTTTATCGACGACTTATTTTTTATTTTCCTCAAGTCCAAGCTCTTCTTTACTGTATATCGTCCATTTTGTGGATTCGATAATGATAAATGGCCATTCAACTGCTAACTTCTCCCCTCTGTAAATATGCTGTTTTTTATCAAATTAACTTTCTAACTGCCCTTATTGATGATTGTGTAAAGAGCCATGACTTATACAGATATCCGTTTTTCTTAAATCACATTCATGGTTGCAATGAGTGGTTAGCTTGGGTATTGTAATTATACTATAAATAAGAGTTATTAATTGTATTAATCCATCGGAACAGTTCGAGGGTCACCACAGCAGAATAAGATCAAGAGGTTACACCTCTCTATTGGATTGAATAGAGAGGTGTCGTTAATCATGGCATGAGAAAAAGAGAGGAGATGTAATTATGAAAAATAAAATAATGAATACACTCGTCATCCTATTTCAGGGTGTTCTGTTAATATCATGTACTGTCCATACCTCCAAAGCTGAAATAATCAGTTGGGATATCGATGCCTCCTACGGAATAACAACAGAAGGCATAAATCAGGCTATCAATGATGCAAGAGATCATTTTTCAATCTACCCAAATGACACCATTATTCTAAAAATCGCAGCTGGACGTCATTTACTCGACAGAAATCCAAATAGGATTGGGGCTGCGCTTGGCCCAATTGCGAGTATCACTTTTGGCGTGAACGGATTCAATACAGGTCCAGAAGGTCAGTTAATCATTGAGGGAACGGGTATAAACGAGACCACAATGGTATTCACAGATTTTCTGCAGGATGCGTTTTTTGGCAGGAACATTCATGGATTAACACTGCGCAAAATGCACATCACGCGCAGTCGATATACTTCAACCCAAGGTCATGTTGTCGCAACAGATGTGGGCTCTATTGATATTAAGCTTCAAAAGGGATTTCCAACTCCTAGAACATTATGGCGTGAGAGAAATCTAGGACATTACTTAAGGAAAGCGACAGAAAGTGAGTTAGAACCACAAATTTTGTTAGAAGATAATAAACAAATTGCTTATGGTTTTCCTAATCAAGTATTAACTCCCCCTGAAAAAATTAACAAGCGTATATGGCGTTTTTACCTGACTAAGACAAATTTAAATCCCACACATTATGTGCAAGGAGATTTTGTTGCGATTAAAGCTAAAAAGGTCGGATTCCCTTACTCTTTTAGTCGAGGCAGTCGTCTAGTATTTGATGAAATAAAATGGACCCAAAGTACACGAGGTATTATCCGTGGTGGGTTTAGTGACATTTTGATAGAAAACTGTGAAATCGCAAGGCCTGAGCCAATCAATGGTCAAGTTCCCATCTTATCGTCCAGTGGTGGCGGAATACAGATTAATCAACCCAATGATCCTGTGTCAACAAACATCGTTATCAGAAAATGTACCTTCGATTCTACAGGTGATGACAATATTGCACTTTTTCATGTGGATAAAGTCAGACTAGCCAATATCCATAGTCGAAACGCATTTGCTAGAAGCATATTAGTCACCGATAAAGCAACGAATGTTTGTACCAAGAACGTAGTCGTTGAAAACGGGATCTTTGAAGGTATAGAACGTACGGCCCCATGTAAAAATTAGTCAAGATTCTATTATATGGTTAGCTATGTTTAAGGGGCTAAAAAATAAGGTAATTATTATGGTTTTTCTAAGGGCTGTTATTTCATTTTGTCTGTTAACGAGTTTGTTTGCTAATGCCGCTATTGAGTTGGTAGAAGAGCCTGTCACAAAAGGCGATATATCCCTCTTTGGAGAATCAACGTTGTTTTTTAAGGTTGAGGATTATGGTGCCATCGCTAATGATGAACTTAATGATTTTGAAGCGATAAACAATACCATTATAGCTGCACTTGAAAGTTCATCGACGACTCAACCAGTGGCTGTAGAATTAACCGCTAATGGAAAGTACATAATTGATATTCCTGATTCTCACACTAAAGCACAGGCCTTCTCGTTTTCCGCGGCAGACAAGGTTTTGTGGATCAAAGGTAATAATTCGAAGCTGGTTTCACCACAACTCAACAGAGGTTTTTTTCGATTTGATAAATTTAAGGCTATCTATGTGTCAGGTCTGACTTTCGATCTGGAAACCATGCCTCACAGTCTCAGTAAAATAATCGAGATAGATGAAAAAGGTGTCTCAATAACCACCAAGGGTTTTCCTGCGTTAAACACGTTGGCACCAGATGATAGCTTCTTTTCAGAGCCTAGCCTTACAGGTAAGTTCGGTTTTTTCCTTGATAGTGGAGCAAAACATTCATCATTGAAAGGCAAAATAGTGAATAACTCTGCTATTACAGTCGTTGTTCAATCGATAAATAAGCTTGATGATAATACCTATAAATATACCTTTGGTAATGCAAAATATCTAAGCGGTATTCGTCCTGGTGATCTGTTTATTCGCATGGCTCGTACCAATGGGCGTGGTACCTTCAAATTTACTGCCAATGAAATGGTTCATGTAGAAAGTGTAAAAATACACGCATCTGCAGCTGGCAGTTTTAATGCCACAGGCAATAAGTCGGTGACATTTGATCATGTTACAGTAAAACCAAAGTCGGGCCGCTATTACGCTACCAATGCAGATTCATTTCATTTAAAAAATAATCGTAGTGTCTACATCGATAATGCCGTTCAAGAATCTATCGGAGATGACTTTATTAACATATCCCAGAATACTTCGCTCAATATAGAGTCGATTATTGATAATAAAATAACTTTAAGAAATAGACTGTCTCTAGCCAGTTATAATATTGGCGACACGATTGATTTCTTTGATGGTATTAATGCCGTTATTTTAGGTTCTGCCAATATTATTGCAATTGATAGTTCTGGAAATAAAATTACGTTTACTTTATCTCATTTAGTTCCTGCTGAGTTTGATACCAATAAACGGCATTGGATGCAAAATAGTTCGTTCGAAGGGGTAGTCATAAAGAACAGTCGTTTTATTAAGAGTCGGCGACATGGAATTCTAGTTCGATATCCTCGAGTTTTGATTAAAAACAATACCATCCGCTTTAATAGTGGTGCAGGTATTGCGATAAACACTGAAAACGGTACAACAGGGAGTTTCAGTGAAGATTATATAGGCAATAATATAACAATTGATAATAATGTATTTGAAAGAAATGCATTTAATGCTCTGCACAATAGTCCAGAAAATGAAGATTCAGCACAAATTTCAATGTATGTGCAAGGAGATGGAGAACTCTCTAAGAAGAGACTGTTGCACGATATTGTTATTAAGAATAACACTTTCAATTTTTGGGTGAGAAAGGGCATTTTTATTCATAGTGTTGACAAAGTGCATGTAAGTAATAATAAATTCATTAATAGAGTTAGAAGTCCTTATGTGATTCAAGACCATGTGATTGAATTGTCTGTTGCATCTAATGTAAATATTATTGGTAACAGTTCAACTAAAGATAATAAAGGCTCTATCAGTTTTGTTAAAGTAGGAAGTAATACGGAAATGGTAAGTGTAAATATGAATTGTATATCCAAAGCCGTTGTCTGTAATTAATGATATAAAGTTGAATTTTGGGTGAAAGCTTAATGCTCAGTTTGTTGATTAGACTAATGCTGGCATGACGTTATAACTATATTTTAAAAGAGGTTTTTGTGAATAATAAGTTTTTTTCAAGTCTATTGTTTTTATTTGTTTTTGTATTTTACAGTTCTTTAGCGATAGCATCGGTTAACTCTGCTAATGATTCTGAAATTAACAAGTCAAAAACGATGTTTGCTGTTGAATATGGCATTGTAAAAGATAATCTGTCTGATAACACATTTAGTCTAATGAAGTTGCTATCAAAGGCGAAAGAAAATGGTACGAAAAAAATAGTTTTTGAAAAAGGTCGCTATGATTTCTATCCTGATCGAGCGCAAGAACATTATCTGTATGTGAGTAATAATGATGAAGGACTGAAGCGTGTCATTTTTCCAATTGTAGACTTTGAGGAGCTAATAATTGATGGGCAGGGGGCAAACTTTATTTTTCATGGTGGTGTTAATCCATTTCTTATTCAAGGCTCTTCTCAAATCACGTTGAAAAACTTGTCTATTGATTTTCAAAGAACTTTCCACAACGAAGCTAGAATATTAAATGTTGGTCAAGGGTTTATGGATTTGCATATACCAATAGAATACCCTTATGACATAAAGTCAGGAACCCTTAAATTTCTACCTCTGCCAGATGATTTTGCCGATACCTATTCAACACAAAGATTAAGAACACGCAAAGCAATGGATCTGATCCCTGAATACACCTATAAGCGCATGCTCGAATTTGACGTGAATAAACGTGAAACTGCCTATATGGTAAAAGATCTCAACATAGGCACATCAGTGAGAGCGGAAAAATTAAAGGGGGAACGCAATATTCGTATTTTTCATCCCGTACTAAAGGGCACCGTTGGAAATATCATGGTGTTTCACCCTAAATACCGTAAATTCCCAGGCTTTATTGTCACAGAAAGTAGCGATATCCTCTTCGATAATGTCATCATTTATCATGCTGGCGGAATGGGGATAATTGCAGAGAATTGTCATAATGTTACCGTAAAAAATAGCCGAGTCACCCCCTCCAATGGTCGTATGGTGAGTACCACTGCTGACGCGACCCATTTTGTGAACTGTACTGGAAAAATCGAGCTAATAAACAATGTTTTTGAGAACCAAAAAGATGATGCAACAAATATCCACGGCATATACGCCATGGTTGACAAGATTATTGATGACAAAACATTAGAGGTTCGTTTACAGCATCCTCAGCAATGGGGTTTTCGCTTAGCCGCAAAGGGGGATTTGTTAGAGTTAGTGCAAGGGCCAAGCATGCGGACCTACGGAACGAATCAGGTCAATGAATATGAAAGAGTAAGCAAAGAGATAATGAAGATTACTTTTGTAGATAATATAGACGAGCGGTTACTCATTGGAGATTCGGTAGCTTTAGTCCGTGATTATCCTGAAGTACTTATTCAAGGTAATATCATTCGACGAAATAGAGCCCGTGGCATGTTACTTAATTGTCGTGGAAAAACCATAGTCGAAAATAATACTTTTCATGCTCCCGGTGCTGCTCTTATGTTTCAGGGGGATGCTAATTATTGGTTTGAACAAGGTGGAGTTAGTGAGTTAATTATACGCAATAATATTTTTGATAATTCAAATTTTGGTGTGTGGGGAAAAGCGATTATTGCCGTTGATGCAGGGATTGCTGACGAGTACAGAGAGTCAATTCGATATAATGAGAATATTCTTATTGAAAATAATGTTTTTAATGTTTATGACAAAGGACTTATTTTGGACCTGTTTTCTGTAAACGGTTTAATTTTTAGAAATAATAAAATTTATAAAACAGATGAATATCCAGAAAGGGAAATAGAGCAAGAGTTTTTCCGTATTGAATATAGTGACGGTGTCGATATTGATAGCTCAAATGAGTTTGTAGGGTTCTAATTGTTTTGGTGTACTTAAGTCAGGATTTTGAACCCAACCTGTAGGCTCTGTTCATTGATGATATGAATATAATAACTTAAGTAGGATCTCTAATTAAAAGATTAATGTTCATTTTTTGTATTGTATTAGTTTCATCATTTTGTGAAGCAGATGTGCTACAAAAAGATTTTTATCAAGGGTTGTTTGTACGTGCGCCAATCAGTGATGGAATCGATGAAACGTTAGATTTTACCATTGGCTCTGATAACCTTTCTCAGACAAAAATCAATAATAATCCTGGGTTTAGGACGCATTTCTCCAATCCGGTAGAGGGGGTTGATGGCATTATTGCATTTGTTGAGTGGCAACACATTCAACCATCCAGCTTTGGAGAAATTAAAGACGATAATATTATTGATCTCGCGATTCAGTCAGCCGAGAATTGGAACATTAGTCACCCACAATCCCCTATAAAGGTCAAAATACGTGCCTTTCCTGGTATTCATTCACCTCAATGGGTGAAGAATTTTGCAGGTCATATTGATGTTGATTGGTGTAAAATAGCTGTGATAGGAACTTGAAAACCTACAGTATTCCTAAGTTTTGGACTGATAAGTATCGTCTGGCTTGGCAAGATTTTTAATTTAAACTCGCGGCTAAATATGACCATGAACCCTTGATCTCAGACATATCGATATCGGGTCAGGGAACATTGCATTCTGAAGTGACATGGCGACATTATTTATTTCCTTATGCCTTTACACAGCTCGTTGCTGGGGGGTTAACGTTTGATCATGATGTCGCATTATGGAAAGAAGATATTACTTTTATGATGGAGACATGGAAGCAAACGCCGCCTTGAAATGACATTTAATGGGCTGAAAAGTTATCAGGTGAATGCACAACACCAAGCGATTAATTTAGCCTCCAATACGGCTGTGATCAGCGAATTACTTAATTACATGGACGATGAAAGTAAACGATTGAATGATAAAAATTACATGGTGGGTAACCATTCGCTTGGCCCAGATAATAATATTGAAAAAGATCGTCCTAATGATCCAACTCATGTGCAATATTATCTATCTCAAGCCCAGAAAAATGGGGCTGCTTTGTATTTTAAAACAGAAGTTCATACGTCAGGATATACTGCAGAATTACTTGAGATTGCAGCTTGCCTAGGCAACATTGTTGTCGAGACGACGCAAGGAGAAACTACCACATCAATTATGAAACCATCAGTACAGTCAAGTCGACAGGCTATTAAAAATAATAACCTAATTAATACAGCACCAACTCAAGTCAAAGTATTCGCTCAACCCAATATGAGCTATGGGATCAATAATACGGCAACGCTATATTCTGAAAGTGTCATCGCTGCGGATGGATTAGCATCTTTCAAAATAGCATTTGATGTTGTCCCCACTACAGGGACTCAAATTCGATCTAACTCCTTGGGTTATTGGGGCGTTGATAATGTCAGCTTTAGCAATAATGAAGCGGTAGGTGAAGTTAACAATATCCGTGTGGTAGAGTTTAACAACGGCGGTGGTTGCATGAGAAAATCGGACATTACTGAACTGGCATTTTCTGTGTTCTCTCTTTTAGGTGCCACAGGAAACACGGACAAAGGATTCATAACTCAAGGCAGTAATAAGGTTACTTGGCAGGACATCAATGCCAATGAAACGACATCGGTTGCTGGTTTCTTTGCTGTTAAAAATAAAGGTTACATTAATTTATCTCGATTATTTGCTGAGCCTGATGTTACTCGTTTTAAATTAGGCGCGTTAAATGGCAGCGAACCATGGAGAGTGGGATTTATACGCGTGGCTTACAATAGTGTGCCTAACTGAATTTTTAATTAGTTACACAATTTCTAACAACGTAAATTTGGAGGTTAATATGTTCAATAAATACTGTTTGTTAATAATTAACATGTTTAGTAAGTTGTTTAAATATATATTAACTTTATCTATATTAACCATGCTTTTTAATGTCACCCAGGTCACAGCGAAAGATTTTGCATCTGGTTTGATTCTACGAGGGAAAACATCAGGAAGTTATTGCGATATTCCACGTGGCCATGTTGACGGTGGTTACTGTCAAATTCACTGGAAAGACTTAGAGCCAGCTCAACGCCAACTTAATTTTTTTATGATTGAAAATGCTTTAATTAAAGCTGCTGAATATAATGAGGAAAATAATAGAACAGGACAAAATCGCTATAAAGTTTTTCTCCGTATTGTCACCGGGATAAGCTCCCCTGATTGGGTAAAAGAACAGGTTGGCTCAATACCATGGCATTTTCGTGATACCAGAACAACAGATGTTTTACCTCTGTTTTGGGAAGTGAGTTATCAAGATCTGTATGCCAGTATGATGCATAGACTCGGAGTCATATACGATGGAAATGACTTGGTCGGTGGTGTTGCAGGATCAATGTGTATGACTAAATTTGCCGAGACGATGTGGAATCGTACAGGAAGACCTGAGGTTCGTAGTATTAATATAAACAGGATGGTGAATGCAGTTAATCCTGCAGGAAATAGGGCGGGTTATAACAATAATAAAAATATTGCTTGTTTGAAACGTCAAATAAGGATCCATAAAAACAAATGGAAAACAACGCCAACCTATTTAGGAACACATTTTTACCAAAAGTATTCACTAATCACTGGAAATGCAACAAACAGCCCGAAAATTACCCGAGAGATATTTGATTACTGCCGCAGAGCAAACATGTTGGGAGAGCGATGTGTGTTAGGCAATCATAGTTTAACCGATAACCGCCAATATGAAGGAACAATCTATGCCTTACTCAGAGAGTATGGTGAACCACTTTATTATCAAACTGAAGTATTCTTGGATGGTCGTTGGGGAAATGGAAAAACCTTCACCTATCAAGATTTAATATCGACATTGAGTGTTGGTGCACAATGGGATGGGCACTTAATTGAGTTACCTATGTGGTGGGATTGCGAAGATGTTCACAACAAAACTGATTGCTCAAATGCATTGGCCGATGAGAGAAGTAGCGGTGATTTGGACTCAGGAAGACGAGTCCTTAAGGCCAATAGACCAAATCCAACCGTTAACTAGAAAGCACTGATGAGATATGTTCGCCCTCTGGTATTGCTTGAGGGCGTTTTTTATTCTAGCTAGCAAAGTTGATTAGCCGGACAATAACGGAAGCATTTTGATGATACTAATTTAGCGTTAGTGTCATATTCAAATCTAGTGAAGCTTCATTCTAGGTCTGACAACACGCATCACTTTTTCAGCAATCCATAGACCGAAGGTTTTCACACTGCCGTGAATCGCCCTTTGGTGCATACGATACAAAGAGATGTACACCAGTCTGGCTATCTTTCCCTCTATGAACATGCTGCTTTTGCTCAGATTCCCCATTAAGCTTCCGACGGTGCTGTAACGTGAAAGGTTAACTAATGAGCCGTGGTCGACATACGTATAGGCTTCTCGTGGCTCACCATTGAGCTCGTGGATAAGGTTTTTCTCAACACATTCGGCCATCTGATGCGCCGATTGTGCTCTAGGTGGTACGAAGCTACCATTTGGTTGTTGGCAAGCACAGCAATCGCCGATGACGTAGATTGATTCATCGACCGTACTGAGCAAGCTTGGTTTTACCATTATCTGGTTGGCACGGTTAAGTTCAAAAAAACCGATGCTTTTAATAAAGTCAGGTGCTTTAACACCAGCAGCCCATAACATCAGATGCGCTTTAATTAACTCCCCTTCAGAGGTCACAAATCCTTCAGAAGTAGCTTCACTGATGCGGGTATTTTCCATGACGTTAACGCCAAGCTTAATTAACTCTCGTCTTGCTGAATCTGCAATGCGTTCAGGTAGTGCAGGCAGGATACGTGGACCTGCTTCTATAAGGTGAATATTGAGCTTTTCGGCGGTCATCTTGCTTAGCCCGTAGATTTTAAGCATCTCGGTCACATGATATAACTCCGCTGACAGCTCAACACCAGTGGCGCCGCCACCAACGATGGCAATATTAAGTTGACCGATGGTCTCTGATTGATGAATTCGAGTAAAACTATCAAGTAGTGCGTTGTGGAAACGATTTGCTTGTTGATGAGAGTCGAGGAAGAAGCAGTGCTCTTTCACGCCGGGAGTATTGAAATCATTGCTGATACTGCCAATGGCAATGACCAACTTATCATATGGGATTTGACGCTCAGGCAGAATGGTATGACCTGATTCGTCGGCAATAGGAGCCATAATGATCTGTTTTGCTTCGGCATCTAAGCCGCAAAAGGTGCCTAATTGAAATTGATAACCATGCTTGGCAGCATGGGCTGAGTACACCACTCCGTCTAAGTCGGAGTCCAGTGAACCCGTTGCAACTTCATGGAGCAAGGGTTTCCAGATGTGGGTACGGTTTCTATCGACAAGGATTATTTGCGCACGGTTTTTTCTGCCTAGCTTATGACCGAGCTGAGTTGCTAACTCCAATCCTCCTGCACCGCCACCTATGATAACAATTCTTGGACCTGCTGCGTTCATCTCTTGCTCCGTAAAATTCTCATGTTTCTCAATATAAAACAAATCACTCAAATTAACTGACTTTACGCGTCATTAAGGCGCCACCTTGACTCAACCAAAATGACATATGGTTAATAGGGAATAGGTCGGTAAATCGAGTGTCAGTGGGGGAAAGCTAAATTACTAGCTGCTTATATTGGCCGATATTACTGAGTATGTCACCAGTATATTTCGCTGGTTTTAACTCGCATGCTGGGTAATTAACCTAGTGTAACACAGCGGGTTGTAGCCTGTTGAGGGCATGTTAATGTGAGTTTGTTGTTTAAAAAGCTTCTAACTTCGCATCTTTCATGGCATGTTTTTGTTTAACAATACTTTTAATGATGTTAATACCTAAGGGTATAATAGGGTTAGCGGTGCGAACATTCGATTTTGATTTAAAAGGTCTGCAAGTGTTTGTCATCGCAGCTCAAACCGGCAGCATGACAGAGACGGCGAAGCGATTAGGATTAACGCAGTCTTCAGTCTCTCAGACCCTATCTATGTTGGAGAAAAACCTCAAGGTCGAATTGCTTGATCGCAGTGTTCGTCCACTCGGATTAACGATTGCTGGGCGCTATTTTTTCGATCAATCTAGCCATCTTCTTTCGCAAGCAGAACAAACTCAGAAGGTATTTACTCAAGGGACATTTGAGCAACTTCACTTGGTCCGTATCGCCATGGTCGATTCCTTAGTGACCTCTTTAGGTAAGCCTCTTATCGATGTTGTTAAGAGACGAACTGAGAATTGGTCCTTAACAACGGGTCGCTCTCATATGCATGCCGATGCGTTGGTGTCACGCCAGGTTGATATTATTATTTCAGATGATGCCCTTGAGGACAGTGACAACCTCTGTCGTTATCCGATTTTAAGTGAGCCCTTCGTGTTAGTCGTGCCCTTAGGTGTTAAGTGGGAACATGAAAACCTCAGCTCAATTAACGATATTCATCGTTTACTTCAGCAGTTAGATTTCGTGCGTTACACCAGTGATTCTTTAATTGGTACCAGCATAGAAAGATATTTAAGACGACTTGGAGTTGAGCCCTCCATGAGGCTGCAGTTGGATAATACCTTTGCCGTGCTTTCTATGGTGGCCTCAGGTTTAGGTTGGACCATCACTACACCGCTATGTCTGTATCAGAGTGGTATCGCTTTAGAGCAAGTAAGGTGTGAACCGCTTCCAAGCAATGATGGTTTCAAACGTCGATTGACCTTAGTGTGCCGACGTCATGAATTGGGCGATTTGCCGGAGGAGATGGCCAGAGATAGTTGTCAAATTATGTCTCAGTGTTTCCTGCCTGAACTTGAAAAAGACCTGCCATGGTTGCTAGCCAGCATTGATATCGGCTAGTTCTTTAACTGTTAAATATAGAAGGAAAGAGTCAGGCCCTACTTTAGTCAAAGTGGGTAACATTAAAATTATTAATACTACAGCGTTAGTACAAATGATTGTTGTTGTCGTTAAGCCAGGAGGCTATTAGGTTTGGTCAGGTACTCATTGATAGTGAATTAACCGGGTCATTTCGAAAACTAAGATAAAGGGAAATGTCATGTCACAAGAACAAATACAAAAAAGTGCACTTAAAACAAAAAATAAAAGCATCGAGTATGAAGCTGTTTCCGATGAATATATGAGCCAACGTCAACTTAAAAAGGGCGTCGCTGGATGGGTACTGCTGGCCAGTCTCGGGATCTCCTACGTTATTTCGGGAGATTTTGCCGGATGGAACTTTGGTCTGGAGCTTGGCGGTTTTGGCGGAATGCTTATCGCCACTTTGGTGATGGGCTTAATGTATATCTGCCTAGTGTTAAGTCTGGCTGAGATGTCATCTTCACTGCCGACGGCGGGAGGCGGATACAGCTTTGCGCGTCGCGCTATGGGTCCTTGGGGCGGATTTCTAACAGGCACGGCGATTTTGCTCGAATACGCTATTGCACCTGCCGCTATCGCCATTTTTATTGGTGGCTATGTTAGTGAACTCGTCGGGATCGATGGACCCATTGTCTACGCCGCTTTTTATATTGTGTTTGTAGGTTTGCATCTGTGGGGCGCCGGTGAAGCGCTACGGATCATGATGGGGATCACCTTGCTGGCTGTCATTGCTATCGGTGTCTTTACAGTGGGCATGGTGCCGCATTTTGACTCTGCTAACTTGTTCGATATTGCGGCAAACCCTGATGTTGCTGGCTCCAGTAGCTTTCTTCCTGAAGGTTATATGGGGATCTGGGCGGCACTGCCATTTGCTATGTGGTTGTTTCTTGCGGTAGAGGGAGTACCTCTAGCGGCAGAGGAAGCGACGGATCCAGCGAAAGATATGCCCAAAGGGATTATCGCCTCCATGTTAGTGCTGATTATATTTGCTGCTGCCGTGTTATTGCTTGCTCCTGGAGGCGCAGGCGCCGAAGCGATGAAAAACCATGGTGCGCCGTTAGTGGGGGCACTACAGTCGGTTTATGGTCTGGATTCTTTTGCTGCTAAGTTTGTCAATATTGTGGGGCTGTTTGGCCTTATTGCCAGTTTCTTCTCCATTATTTATGCTTATTCTCGTCAAGTTTTTGCCTTGTCTCGTGCCGGCTACCTACCACGTTTTCTTTCGTTGTCAGGCAAACGTAAAGTACCTGTTTGGGCCTTGATTGTACCGGGAGTATTGGGCTTTTTGTTATCGCTCACTGGAGAGGGGGACTTAATGATCACCATGGCAGTGTTTGGGGCCACCATCTCCTACGCCATGATGAGTTTGTCACATATTTTGCTGCGTAAAAAAGAGCCTGATCTTGAACGTCCCTATAAAACGCCTGGTGGCATCTTCACCTCATCTATTGCTTTAGTGCTCTCACTCGTCGCCCTTGCATCAACCTTTGTGGTCAGCCTTCAGGCTGCGATGTGGTCAGCAGTCTTCTATCTGTTAATGGTGACCTACTTTGTTTTCTATAGTCGTCATCGATTGGTCGCCTCAGCACCAGAGGAGGAGTTCGACATGATCGCCTCCGCCGAGTCAGAACTTAAGTAACACTCTATGCTTGCTAGTGTGTGACTTTTCTAGCAAGCAACAAAAATAATAATAAGGAAGCGCTAATATGGAAGCAAGACAGGTTAAGAGCATTGCCGATGCTATTGCCATCATTGAGGAGCGTGGCTTGGCCCATATTAAGGTCGGTCTGTTTGATAATGATGGGGTGATGCGCGGCAAGTATATGTCTAAGTCAAAGTTTATAGCTTCACTAGATAAAGGGTTTGCATTTTGTGATGTGATTCTGGGTTGGGATGTCAGAGATCAGCTGTACGACAATGCCAAATACACAGGTTGGCATACGGGTTATCCCGATGCACCGGTCAGAATCTTGCCCCATACCTGTCGTGATGTGATTGGTGAAGAGGGGATGTTGCTGTTTATCGCCGAGTTTGCTGAAGAAGCCGAAGCTGTGTGTCCTCGAGGTACATTAAGGCGTGTGATTGAGAAAGCCGACAGTATGGGTTTTAATGCGTTTGCAGCGCTGGAGTATGAGTTTTTTCTGTTTAACGAAACCCCTAAATCAATCCGTGAAAAGAACTTCCGCAACTTAGACACTATTACTCCCGATTGGTTTGGTTATTCTATGATCCGCAACTCTGTTCACTCTGATCTTTATCAAGCTATTTTGTCGATGTCAGAAACCATGGATTTTCCTATCGAAGGGATCCATTCGGAAACAGGCCCTGGCGTGATTGAAGCCGCAATAGCCGTCGATAATGCCGAAGCCGCTGCCGATAAAGGCGCGTTATTTAAAACCTTCATGAAAGTACTGGCTCAGAAACAGGGCTTGATGGCGACTTTTATGGCCAAATGGTCAGGGGATTACCCAGGGCAAAGTGGTCATATTCATCTGTCACTGCAAAACAAAGATGGCACCTCTGCTTTTTATGATCCAAGTCAGACTCACAGTATGAGCAAGGTACAGCGGCATTTCTTAGCTGGTCAACAGACCTTGATGCCTGAATTCCTCTGCATGATAGCGCCAACTATTAACAGTTATTCTCGTATGATCCCGGGGTTCTGGGCGCCTACTGATGCCACATGGGGGGTCGAAAACAGAACCACTGCCCTTCGGGTCATTCCAGGTTCAGCGTCATCTCAGCGGGTTGAGTATCGACTGGGCGCTGCTGATGCCAATCCCTATCTTGCGCTTGCTGCTGCATTGGCCAGTGGCCTTTATGGCATAGAACATGAGTTAGAACCGCAACCACAGGTGAAGGGTAACGCCTATGAACAGACCCATGATGCTTCATTGGCGCTTCCCGCTACCTTGTGGGATGCAGCGCAGCGATTTAAGCAGTCTGCTGCCGCTAAAAGTTGTTTTGGTGAAACATTTGTCGAGCACTACGCCATCAGTCGAGAATGGGAAGAACGTGAGTTTAGAAAGCATGTCACGGACTGGGAAATGGAGCGATATTTCGAGATTATCTAGGCTATAAGCCTAAGTGTGTTAGCCATTAATCAGACATTGTAAGAGTGGAGTATCGTTATTTATGGGATCACCTTCGAAAACAGAGATGCAGCAAACCCTCTCGCCAATTGATGGCAGTGTGTTTGTCAGCCGCCGCCTTGCTGACGAACATCAGGTATTAGCCTGTGTTGAACAAGCATCTTTAGCTTATAACCGTTCAGAGGCAAGTTGGAAACGAACTTCACTTGCGCAGCGTAAAGCGCTGTGTAAAAAAGCCATCGAGCAGCTATTGAGTCATAAAGATGAAATAGCGAAGGAGCTGAGCTGGATGATGGGACGGCCGATACGCTACTGTGCTGGTGAACTTGCTGGTGTCGAAGAGCGCAGTGACTATATGATTAACATCTGCGAGCAAGCATTAGCGGATATCAAACTTGAGAATAAACCTGGCTTTACCCGTTATATAAAGCGTGAGTCATTAGGTGTTGTTTTGGTGATCGCACCTTGGAACTATCCTTTTTTAACCGCGATAAATGCCATTATTCCAGCTTTGTTGGCGGGAAATTGCGTGATCCTTAAACATTCTGCTCAGACACCATTGTGTGCCGAGCGTTTGTATCAGGCATTTAGTGATGCGGGGCTTCCTGAGGGGGTGTTTCAATATCTGCACATGGGTCATGTCAATACCGCCAAACTCATTGCGAATAAGCAGATTAGTTATGTGGCATTTACAGGTTCTGTCTACGGTGGCCAAATGGTGGAACAAGCGGCGAGTGGTCGCTTCATCGGTGTGGGTCTGGAGCTCGGAGGGAAAGATCCCGCCTATGTCCGTGAAGATGCGGATATTGATCGTGCCGTTGAGAGTTTAGTTGACGGTGCTTTTTTCAATTCAGGTCAATCTTGCTGTGGTGTTGAGCGTATTTATGTTCATCATAAGGTTTATGATGAGTTTGTCGTTAAGGCCGTAACCTTAACCAAACAATATCAGCTGGGCCGTTCAGATGATCCAAGTGTCACGTTAGGACCTATGGTGCGAGTTTCAGCCGCTGACTTTGTCAGAGAACAGATAGCTGATGCCCTTGCAAAAGGAGCCATAGCGCATATAGATGAAGCTCTGTTTCCGATGAGCCAACAAGGAACGCCTTATCTTGCGCCACAGATATTGACCCAGGTGGATCACTCTATGAGCGTGATGACACAAGAATCGTTCGGTCCAGTGGTTGGGATAATGAAAGTGTCGAGTGATAATGAAGCGATCAACTTGATGAACGACAGTGACTTTGGCTTAACTGCCAGTATCTTCAGCCAAGATCTTGAGTTAGGCCTTGAGTTAGGTGATCGGGTTGAGACGGGCACTTTTTTCCTTAACCGCTGTGATTACTTAGATCCCGCGTTGGCTTGGACTGGAGTAAAACAGTCGGGACGAGGATGCACCCTGTCTCAATTAGGGTTTGAGCAGCTGACTCGACCTAAGTCCTTTCATATTAAGCATGTTTAGATCTAAAGATAGTTAGATCTAAAAGGAGTAATAGATGGATTTACATGCAAGTTGGAATTTCCCCACGGCCATTACGGTGGGTGAAGGCTGTTTAGCTCAACTTGGTGAGCGCTGCAAAGCACTTAATATGACTAAAGTGTTGTTGATCACCGATCCCGGTTTAGTCTCGCTGCCGATGGTTAAAGAAGCGGTAGGTTATTGCAGGAAATCAGGATTGGAAGCGAAGACATTTAGTGATATTCAGGGCAATCCCACCGGGCAGAATGTGCGAGATGGCGCTCTGTTTTTAAATGCTGGAGGTTTCGATGGGGTGGTGGCTTTTGGTGGAGGATCGAGTTTAGATGCGGCAAAAGCGATAGCCATGATAGCGAAACAAAAGCTCTCTTTATGGAGCACCGAAGATATCGGTAATAACTGGACCCGTATAGAAGAAAACTTGATGCTTCCGGTGGTCGCCGTGCCAACTACTGCAGGGACGGGATCTGAAGTGGGGCGGGCGTCGGTGATCACTGATACCGACGGGTCTCATCATATAAAACGTATTATCTTTCACCCAAATATGTTACCGGCGAGTGTGTTGTTGGATCCTCTATTGACCTTAGGTTTGCCACCTCATATTACCGCGGCAACAGGCTTAGATGCTTTGTCCCATAACCTCGAAGCCTATTGCGCACCATTTTATCATCCAATGGCAGAGGGTATTGCTATTGAGGGGATACGGTTAATTAAACATTACCTTCCTAGAGCGGTTGCCGATGGCAAGGACATTGAAGCGCGAACTCAGATGCTGGTGGCATCAAGTATGGGAGCCACCAGTTTTCAACGTGGTTTAGGGGGGATGCATGCCATAGCGCATAGTCTTGGCGCCTTGTATAACAAGCATCATGGATTATTGAACGCGATTTTAATGCCCTATGTACTGACACGAAATCGCAGTGTTATAGAGGACAGAATCATTCGATTGTCGCGTTACCTTGAGTTAGATGATGCCACTTTTACTGGCTTTTTGTCTTGGATATTAACCTTGAGGGAACAGCTTAATATTCCTCATACCTTAGCTGAAATCGGGATCAATATAGATGATGCGGTTTTAGTGGGTAAAATGTCAGTCAAAGATGCCGCTTGTGCAGGAAACCCTATCTTATTAACCGATATTGAGTACTCATTGCTCTTTAAGGATGCGGTTAAAGGCAAGTTGAAATAGGGTATTAGTAAGCAGCGTTTTTTTCACGGAAGGAGGGGGGAGATGAGAATTGGTATTTTGCAATGCGATGATGTCACCGCAGCTCTGCAAGCTAAACATGGAAATTATCCTGAGATGTTTACTCGTTTGTTTGAGGATCTCGATAGGGAACTGGTGTTTGTTGTTTATCGCGTTATTGATGGCGACTATCCAAATTCAGTGGATGATTGTGAGGCGTATATTACTACAGGAAGCCGCTATGGCGTCAATGATGATGAACCTTGGGTGCTCCAGTTCAAACAATATATTGCAACGCTCTATGCCTATAAAAAGAAGTTAATCGGGATTTGTTTTGGTCATCAGATGATGGTTAAAGCGTTGGGAGGTGAAGTGGTTAAGTCACCAAAAGGTTGGGGGGTTGGCGTAGCGACATCGGCGATCACTCTGCATAAACCTTGGATGGATTGCAATATTGAGAAGCTCTCTTTGGTGGTGAGTCATCAAGATCAAGTGACAGTGTTGCCTGAAGACACTGAGATCATTGCAAGCAGTGATTTTTGCCCTTTTTATATGATACAGATAAACGATCACTTCCTCGGTATTCAGGGACACCCTGAATTTAGTAAGATCTATTCACAAGATCTGATGAACGCTCGGCGGGACAGGATCCCAGCTCAGCGTATTGAAAAGGGAATTGAATCTTTATCTCATGTGATTGATGAAAAACGATTTACTCAATGGATGATGAATTTCTTGCGCTACAACGATATGTCAAAACAATATTAATCGAAATATGTCTGCTCTTTGTGTGTTTTGTATTCAGTTTATTGGTTTTTTTTAAATTAATGCGATGACACGTTTTGCGTGAATAACAGTTAGGTTATAATCCACTATTCACTTTGCTCGATGTTTTCAGAGCAAGTAAACATACCGTGTTGCAACTCTTAGAGTTGTGGGATGTGACATTAGCCTTATTGTTTGTGGTATTAGATGACTGATATACAGAAAAACCCTGATGAGCTCACCATACTCTCATTGGACACTTGTACCGAATCTTGTTCGGCAGCTTTAAGCGTTAACGGCCAGATTTTTTCAGCGTTAGCCATTGTGCCTCGCGAACATAGCCAGCGCATACTGCCTATGGTTGATAGTGTGTTATCTCAAGCTAACATTTCATTGTCCGATGTCGATCTTATTGCCTATGGACGCGGCCCGGGCAGTTTTACCGGTATTCGAATTTGTACCAGCATGACTCAAGGTTTAGCCTTGGGCCAAGATATCCCCGTTATTGGTCTATCTGCTTTGCAAACGATGGCGCAGACGGTGTTTGATCATCAAGGTGCCGTGCAGGTTATTAGTGCGATTGATGCTAGAATGGGCGAGATCTATTGGGGTCAGTTTGTTTTCAGTAATGGGCTTGCTGAGTTAGTGGGCTGCGAGATTGTGACAGCACCAAATTTAGCGACCTTAGCGTTAGATAAGAGTTTACCGATTGTCGCATGTGGAACCGGTTTTGAAACCTATCCTCAGCTACTTGACCTGTGTGAAAACATAACGCTAGCCCAAGAGATACAGTTTCCTGATGCTAAATCTATGTTGAGCTTAGCGAAACAGGGTTATACTCAGGGTCTGTCAACGTCAGTCGATGACTTGGCGCCTGTTTATGTTCGTGATACGGTTACTTGGAAAAAATTGCCAGGGCGAGAGTAAATTGTCTCAAACGATTTATTTTTTTGCTGAGTGTTATGATGAAGGAGGGTAAATAATGCAAGTTCAACAGAATATTTTTGGTACCTCTCAGGCTCACTCATCAAGTGTACTCAGCTCAAATACCCCTAGTCCAAACATAAAACCTAACTCAAGCATTGATGCTGCCCAACAGGTTGAACGTGCGAAGAGAAGCCAAGGGCTAGATAGTAACCAAATTGAATCAGTTGGCGTAAACCGGGATGATGTTGATTCCCAGCTCGAAGTTCAGCTCTTTGAACAGACCACACCTGAGCAGTTAGAATCGCGTTTAGGGGCTAAGCTTGAATATGAGCGAGCCCTGCAAGGGAGTGACGGGGCCGTTGCTCACTATCTTGCTAATGAACATGCTGCTGCTCGTGAAGAGATCCAGCAAATGGTCGGTATTGATACTTATGCATAATCTTTCTGCCAATACTGTAGAGCCTAAAGCGCTGAACAGCAGTGGAGCGCCATCTCGAAGCCGATTTTTCTTCGAACTCATGTTTGCCTTTCTTATCACTCGACTGCCTTTTATTAGTGTGCCATTTAAATGGCTAGAAAGTTATTTTCACGAGCTCTCTCATGGATTAGCGACGATATTAACGGGGGGAAGTGTCAGCCATATTCAGTTGTTCCCTAATGGTGCGGGTTTGTGTTTTAGCCAAGGTGGATGGCCTGTTGTGATTGGTTTTAGTGGCTACTTTGGCGCTGCACTTTGGGGGTATTTGATCTTCATTTTGGCGACCTGGCCAAAGGGGATACGCATTAGCTTTGCTTTTCTTGGATCGGCTGTTGTGTTGACCGCAATTCTTTGGGGACGAGATATATTGACCATCTCAATACTCGCTTGTCTAGCTGTGCTGTTTCTATTACCGCTTAAACTTAATCAAAACCGATTTATGAGTAGCGGGCTCAGAATAATGGCGCTGATGATCATGCTCAATGCACTCGCAAGTCCAACAGTGTTATTAGGGCTTAGCGGTAAAGGCGATGCCTCAATGTTGGCGTTACAAACTTGGATCCCTGCATGGATTTGGGTGTTTATTTGGTTAGCCGTAAGTGCCTCGATGATTTTCCTATGCTGGCGTCGAGTCGATAGGGCAGCAGCGAAAAGCTAGATATTAGCCCTGCCATTAACGTTTTCTTACATAATTTCATCCAGTTCTATACCTTTATCTGGCTATAGGTTTTGTCTCTTCCCCTTATTTTTCTGTTACCTTGTTGCAACTCATTTAAAATATTTTACAGGGAAGCGATAATGAAAAATAAAACTCTTTTGGCCAGTATTCTATTGAGCGCCACATGTAGCGTGAGTGGATTTGCTCACGATAATGGGCATGAAGTCAAAACATTGAATCAAGTGGTTAAGAGCGATTTTAGGCAAGATAAAAACGTTGATCGTGATAGATACCGCCATCCTCTGGAAACCCTAACATTCTTTGATGTTAAACCTAGTGACACCGTAGTTGAACTGTGGCCAGGTGGCGGCTGGTACGCCGAAGTGTTAGCACCTTACCTTGCGATGGAGGGGCAATATGTGGCGGGTAATTTTGATACTAATCCCCTTGATGAGAAAAAGCGTACGGGATACCGCGCCACTGTTGGTAAAAAGTTTGAAGCTTGGTTGAACGAGCACAAATCCCAAGTTGGAAAAGCCACTACAGTGACCTTCGACCCACCAACCCATTATGTTTTGGGTCGTGATGAGAGTGTTGATACTGTGCTTACTTTTAGAAATCTGCATAACTGGGCGATGAAGGGCTATTTGGAACCTGTGTTTGAGTCAACTTTTAAGGTACTCAAACCCGGTGGAACTTTTGGCATTGTTGAGCACAGAGCCAATGCGGGCATGGATGCTAAAACGGGCTATATGGATGAAGCAGAAGTGATTGCTTTAGCAGAGAAAGTAGGGTTTACCTTAGTGGCCAAATCCGAAGTGAATGCGAATAGCAAAGATACCAAAGATTATCCGAAAGGAGTCTGGACTCTACCGCCACGTCTGGCTTTAGAGGATGTAGATCAAACTAAATATCTTGCGATAGGTGAAAGTGATCGCATGACATTAAAGTTTGTTAAAAATACTCAATAATCAACTGACAGAAGAGGCTATATGTGGCAATCTTGCGCCCCCGAAAATGAGGTTGAGTTTCAACTCCCTCATATTCGTTTATCAGGTCGACTCTGGGGGGCGTCGGATAAGCCCTTGCTACTGGCATTACATGGCTGGTTAGATAACGCCAATAGTTTTGCCCCTTTAGCAGAGCAACTAACAGAATTTCAAGTATTGGCGATCGATTGGCCGGGTCACGGAGGGTCGGAGCATCGACCAGGCTTATATCCGCTGCATTGGATTGATTACCTATACGATCTGGAACTTTTGATGGAACAGCTGTCTGGTGAGCTGGAGCCAGTCGCGATTATTGGTCATTCACTTGGTGGCATTGTTGCTTCGGCTTATGTGGCTGCTTTTCCTGAAAGAGTGGATAAGTTGGTGTTGATTGAGGCGATTAGCCCTCTGTATGAATCGGCGTCTAAGAATAATAAAAGATTACGTAATAGCTTTAGGGATCACGCGCTTTATCTAAAGAAAAAGGATCTTGCTCCTGCTGTCTATGAGTCCATCGAGATTGCCGTTAAAGCAAGAATGAGGTTAACAGGCCTTGGGGAGTCGTGGTGTCGTCTGCTTGTTGAGCGCAATATGCAACCGAATGAAACACTGGGTTCTACTGGTTTTAGCTGGCGTAGTGATCCTAGGTTGAAGTTAGACTCACCCTTAAGACTGACATTTGAGCAGGTCGATGCCTTGATGACAGAGCATGCAGGTAATACCTTATTGATAACGGGAGCTAAGGGGTTTTCACAAATAAACCAACAACTGCCAAAGGCACAAGCTTGGTTTGATCAACTTATTTGCGTAGAACTTGATGGCGATCACCATTTACACATGGAAAATGCTAACGAGGTAGCAGGTCAGATTAGACAATTTTTGGGATAATAGCCAGCAACCTAAATATGTGAACCTCGCAAGGGAGTATCAAGTATTGATAGGGAAAAGAGACTAGGATTTTTACTCTATTTATGTGATGATGTTCAAAATTAAAACGCCTGTATGAATCTGGTGTAAACAAAATAATAAATTTAGTCAGTGTTTTGCTTATTGTTTTAGCAAACTTTTTACAGAGAGTATGTTTCTGTATCCGCTGAGTGTGGGGATTTTTAGGAGAGATTTGTGGAACAACTTTGGATTGATAACTTACCGCATGACGTGCCAAACGAGATTGATGTTAATCGATATGATTCGCTTGTGGATATGTTCGAGACTTCAGTATCTAAATATGCCGATCAGCCTGCATTTGTTAATATGGGTGCGACACTAACATACCGTAAGCTTGAAGAGCGTAGTCGCGCTTTTGCGGCTTATTTACAAAACGAGCTTAAGCTGGTGAAAGGTGACAGAGTCGCCATCATGATGCCAAATTTATTGCAGTACCCGATTGTACTTTTTGGGGTATTGCGAGCAGGCATGGTTGTCGTCAATGTAAACCCGCTTTATACACCGCGTGAATTAAAGCATCAATTAAATGATTCAGGTGCCAAAGCGATTGTTGTGGTATCTAATTTTGCCCATACACTTGAAAAAGTCGTTGAACAGACCTGCGTGGAAAGCGTAATTTTAACTGGATTAGGTGATTTGCTCAGCGCACCTAAACGTACTTTAGTTAACTTTGTCGTTAAATATATCAAGAAGATGGTGCCTAAATACCATCTTCCACATGCGATATCGATGCGAAAAGCCTTGAATAAAGGCCGCCGTATGCAATATGTGAAACCCAAACTTGTGACCGATGATCTTGCTTTCTTGCAATATACAGGGGGGACTACAGGAGTCTCAAAAGGGGCGATGCTTAGTCATCATAATGTCGTCAGCAATCTGTTACAGGCTGATGCGGCATATTCTCCATTGCTTGTTGATGGCAAAGAGTTTGTTGTTACAGCATTACCTCTTTACCATATTTTTGCGCTAACAGTGAACTGTTTGCTCTTTATGCATAAAGGCGCAAACAATTTGTTGATCACTAACCCTAGAGATATGCCTGCGTTTATCGGTGAGTTGAAGAAGCACCCTTATACAGCAGTAACGGGTGTGAATACCCTCTTTAATGCTCTGGTTAACTCAGATGAATTTAAAGAACTGGATTTTTCTCAGCTTAAATTTTCGATTGGCGGTGGCATGGCTGTACAGCGTGCTGTGGCAGATAAGTGGCAAAGTATTACTAAGACCAAGTTACTAGAAGGTTATGGGTTAACCGAGGCTGCTCCGCTAGTGACATGTTGCCCATATAACCTTGAAGGCTATAACGGTTCAATCGGTTTTCCTGTCGCTATGACCGATATTCAAGTTCGGGATGATGACGGTAAAGTGTTGGTTCAAGGTGAAATTGGAGAGCTATTTGCCAAAGGCCCTCAAATCATGAAAGGTTACTGGCAAAGACCAGAAGAGACGGCCAATGTCATTGACGGTCAGGGATATCTAGCTACTGGTGATGTCGGTTATATGGATGAGAAAGGCTACTTCTTTATTGTCGATCGTAAGAAAGATATGATTTTGGTCTCCGGTTTTAATGTATTTCCTAACGAGGTCGAGGAGGTTGTGGCTATGCATCCCAAAGTGGTTGAAGTCGCAGCCGTTGGTGTTCCCAATGAGCTTTCTGGTGAACTCGTTAAAGTGTTTGTCGTTAAAAATGATAAATCTTTAACCGAACAAGATCTCATCACCCATTGTCGACAGCATTTAACGGGATATAAAGTGCCTAAGCTGGTAGAATTTAGGGAAGAGCTACCGAAATCGAACGTAGGAAAGATTCTACGTAGAGAGCTGAGGGATGAAGTTAAGTCAGCTTAATTATTTTGTCCTGATTGACGCAAGAAACTTGGGTCATATCACTCTCAAGCCGGCTTAACGCCGGCTTTTCATTTTTTCATAGCGTTCTATTGTCAGGAGAACATTTTGTTAACGTTTCAATATATAGATGATGATGCGAGCCTAGCCAACCTTGTATCACAATACAGGGAGAGTAGTTTACTGGTATTGGACACTGAATTTGTTCGTACCCGTACTTTTTATGCCCGTCTTGGCTTGATACAAGCCTATGATGGCAAAACATTAGCGTTAATCGACCCTGTGGCTGTTAGCGATCTTTCCGAATTTTGGAGCTTGTTAAAAGAGCCTGAAATTATCACTATTTTACACTCTTGCAGTGAAGACTTAGAGGTCTTTGCTCGTAATGGTCAATGTCAGCCAGTAAAACTATTTGATAGTCAAATAGCCGCAGCTTTATGCGGGTTTGGGCATGGGCTAGGTTACGCGAAACTTGTAGAGCAAACCCTGAATATACCTCTTGATAAAGGAGAGTCTCGTACCGATTGGATGAAACGCCCCTTAAGTGAAGCTCAGCTGAATTATGCCGCTAATGATGTCTACTATCTCTTTGAGCTTTACCCACAGCTTGTTGCAAAGCTAAAGGAGCAAAATAGAATGGATTGGGTGTTCGAAGAGGGTGAGCGTATGACCCAAGGCCGCTTATCTCCACCGGACATTGAGCTGGCTTATTTACGAATTAAGAACGCATTTCAATTGACACCAAAACAGTTGGCTTATCTGAAAGTGTTGGCTAAATGGCGCTTATCAAAAGCATTAGCACGTGATTTGGCTGTTGGTTTTGTAGTTAAAGATCATGCCTTGATTGGCTTGGCAAAGAGACAACCTAAGAATACCACTGAACTGTATAAGATGATTGAGCTGACTGAACAGGAAAAACGTGTTCATGGTAAAGAACTTATCGGCCTATTAGCCACAGCAGACTTAGACAACTTGCCAGAGGCGATTGATGTCTTGGCACTTAAAACAGGTTATAAAAGCGCATTTAAGACCATTAAACAGTGCCTGACGACTGCGAGTGAGGAGCACGAGGTCCCGATTGAGTTACTCGGCTCTAAACGTCATATTCATGAGTACTTAGAGTGGTTGTGGGCCGGTAAAGTAGGGGATAAGCCTTTGCTATTATCTGGCTGGCGCGAAACTTTAGTATCAACGCCGTTAACGGCCTTGTCACTGTAGTTTTGTTGTACTATGTATAAAGAAATAAACCCCGACTTTTAGCTAAAAGTCGGGGTTTATTTTTACCTGAATAAAGGGACGCTTACTTTTCAGGTAAGGTCACATTCAGTTCAAGTACTGATAACTTATCATCGTTTTTATCTAATTGAACGGTGATTTGTTCAGGGTCGATATGCACATATTTTTTTATCACCTCAATAATCTCTTGTTTCATTTGAGGAAAATAATCTGGTGCATCACGTTCACCTCGCTGGTGTGCAACGATGATTTGTAAACGCTCTTTGGCTGTCACTGCTGTGGACGGCTTTTTATTGCTTTTAAAATAATCGAGTAATGACATAATTAGCTACCAAATATCCGTTTTAAGAAACCTTTTTTTACTTCAGTGACAAATCTCATCGGCAGTTCCTCGCCTAATAAGCGGTCAACACTGTCGCTATAAGCTTTACCAGCATCACTTTCTTGATCCATGATAACCGGCACACCCGAGTTAGATGCTTTTAGAACAGCTAATGATTCAGGGATCACACCAATAAGCGGTATAGCTAAGATATCTTCAACATCTTCAACACTTAACATCTCACCAGTGGTGACGCGGGCAGGGGAGTATCGAGTGAGTAATAGATATTCTTTTACTGGTTCTAAGCCCTCTTCTGCACGCTTTGACTTACTCTGTAGCATCCCTAAAATTCTGTCTGAATCACGTACCGAACTTACCTCTGGGTTAGTGGTAACGATGGCAATGTCTGCGAAATAGAGCGCCATCATAGCGCCTGTTTCTATACCAGCAGGAGAGTCACAGATAATAAATTCAAAATCTTTGGATAAATCAGATAACACCTTACCTACGCCCTCTTTGGTTAACGCATCTTTATCGCGCGTCTGAGATGCTGGTAAAACAAACAGATTAGGGCAACGTTTATCTTTGATTAATGCTTGATTTAAATTAGCTTCACCATTGATTACATTAACAAAGTCATAAACGACTCTGCGTTCACAACCCATGATGAGATCTAAGTTACGTAGTCCGATATCAAAATCAACAACGACAGTTTTATGTCCTTTTAATGCCAAACCTGTCGCAATAGCGGCACTAGATGTGGTTTTACCTACGCCGCCTTTACCTGAGGTGACAACAATTATTTGTGTCATTTCTAATTATTTCCTTGTGTGCTGTCTTTAAAGTGGCAGAGCTTCGATGGTAAGAGATTCACCTTCGAGACGAACACAGCCACCTTTCGTTGTGCTGTTGAGCTGAATATTTTCAGCAAGCCAATATTGACCTGCTATCGAGACGAGTTCTGCTTCTAAAGCGCGCGCGATAATAACCGCATGCTTGTCACCAGAAGCGCCAGCCATGGCCTTACCACGTAAGTTACCATAAATATGAATACTGCCATCGGCAATCACTTCAGCGCCATTACCTACGGTACCCACAATCACAAGGTCACCATCTTTAGCATAAATTTGCTGCCCTGAACGTACATTTTGTTTCACTATCTTAGTGGTTTTAGGTAAAAGAGGCTGGGTTTGTGATTGCTTACCAGATTTTATGATAGCAAGTCCAAGGGATTTAGCTTGAGCTGAAATAGCATTAATCGCTGCGGTGATACCTACAACGACTAATTGTCTGGATATGAGCAGATCTTTAAGTGCTGCTAGATTATACTCAGTATCTTTAATGCGACCTAGATTAACCACCAGTGGAGCACCAATAAAAAATTGTGGCGCAATAGCCAATTTACTGTCCAGTTCAATGGTCACCTTTTCCAAATCAACCTGGTTAATATGGAGCACTGAGAGTGTAAATGATGAGCCTTTTAACTCTAGACTTGGAGTCTGCATTATGGCCTTGCTCTTTATAAAAAATAATCAGACTTGATACTGATATGCATTATATTAATAGTTGTCCATGTTATAGTGTGACTCAGTCTGAGGCAAGTTGAATAGCAGGAAAGTGGACAGTATATGATCTGTGCAGTATATAAGAGTCGACGTAAGCTAGATAGTTATCTATTCGTTGAAAAACGTAATGAATTTGAACGTGTTCCAGAAGCATTACTTGAGATGTTTGGTACGCCAGAGCTTGTAATGGTATTGCCTTTGATGAAGCGAGATCATTTGGGTTTTGCCGATATTGAGAAAGTAAAGACTGAATTGGCTGATAAAGGTTACTACTTGCAACTACCTCCGCCGTTGGTCAACTTACTCGAGGAGCACAAGCGTGAAATTGGCTATAGTAGAGATTAGTTAAGATAAAAGATTAGCTTAATTTAGGGATACAAAATGACAGGGAAGAATCTCGGGGCCATTAGTGCCACATTTGTGCTCGTTTTTGGTTTCCAGCAAACTGTTTTGGCGCAAGAAAGCAAATTGAAACTTAGTTTTAACCATTACCTTTCTACACTTAAAGATGAAGCCAAAGAGATTGGCATAGACGAGAGGACCATTGAGTCTAGTTTTCCTGACATCAAGTTGTTTAGAACGGCACAAGATACCAATAAAGCTCCATTTAAGGAGGCATCTTCGTTAGATACCTATATTCCTGAACGTGTCCCAGAATGGAAAGTTGAAAAAGCCAGAACCTTTTATAAGCAATATAAGACAGAGCTTGAGGCAATAGGGTTAGAATATGGAGTTCAGCCAAGATTTATTCTTGCACTTTGGGGATTAGAGTCTGATTTTGGCGCCGATACGAGTCAGTATCCGTTGCTGTCTGTGGTAGCCTCACGAGCCTATGAAAATCCCGAGCACGATGAATATAAAGATGAGTTTTTTGCTACGCTTAAAATCCTCGAACAAGAATCTTTGCAAGTCAATGAACTGCTAGGTTCATCTAAAGGTTTGTTGGGACAACCTAAATTTTTACCTAGTCAATATCTTACTTACGCTCAAGATGGCAATGCTGACGGTAAAAAAGATCTATGGAATAATCCTCAAGATGTGTTTGCTTCACTCGCTAATTATTTGAAATTGGTGGGATGGAAAGGTAAAGAAACCTGGGGAAGACAAGTGCTACTCCCCGAAAATTTTGATGAAAAACATTCATCGAGTGCTATTAGCAATACGTTTTCTCAATGGACTGAACTTGGAATAACCCGCTATAACGGCAATGTATTGCCAAAACGTGATGATATGTTGGTTTCATTGATTATTCCAGATGGCTCTAAAGGCCGGGCTTATCTTATTTATGATAATTACCGCACATTGATAAAACGAATGAATTCAGATTACCATGCGTTATCAGTTGCTTATCTTTCTGAGCGGATCAAGTATTCTGAAATCAACTGATCCCTTCTCATGTTCATCAACCGTGACTTCTTTGTATCAGTTGACTAGTGTAAAATAGCCTGCGGAAGTAGGCTTTTTTGTAGAAATTAAATTATGTCATTTTGGAAAGAAAAAACGTTATTTCAGATGGACGCCCTCGAATGGGAGTCTTTGTGTGATGGGTGTGGTAAGTGCTGCTTAAATAAATTGATCGATGATGAAACGGAAGAGCTTTATTACACCAATGCAGCGTGTAAGTTACTAGATCATCAAGAGGGACATTGTGTTCACTACCAAGATCGTTTCAACTTTGTTCCTTTGTGTACTCAAGTGACAGTCGATAATGTCGGTGAGTTAACTTGGCTTCCTGATAGCTGTGCCTATAGACGTCTGCATTTAGGGCGGGATTTACCCTCTTGGCACCCATTAAATACGGGGTCAAAAGAGGCCATGCATCAAGCTGGAATGTCGACTCAAAATAAAGTGAAATGTGAAACAAATATCAAATACATGGAAGATCACATCGTCTTGTGGCCTTTGAGAGATCAAGACTAATACAGCTTAAGAAGTCGTCGTCTTGATTGTACTCATTTATCTTCCTGAGCTGCCTTTACTCGATGCGAGTTTTTCTTGTTTTATTACTTTGTGCCAAAATTCAGCCCCGAGTTCCGCAATCACGCGGGATTCGCCATTGAGTAACATCGCCATGCCTATTTTCAGGCGAGGGGAGTAAGCAACCTCAGCCACGTAACCGGCGACCCAGCCAGCATGGTATACCAGTTCCTCTCCCTCAAAATTATAAACTCTCCAGCCTTTACCATAATGCGCATCTTTGAGGTAAGTTCGCCATTCACGGCGCCTCAACTCTTTACTTGTTCTTACTCCATGTTCCTTGATGTCATGGAGCAGCTGAGGGCTTAATACCTTGGGATTATTGCCTAAGTTGGCAATTAACCATTTTGAAATATCGGTGATACTGGCATTAACGCCGGCTGCCGGTTCAACTTGATAATAGTTAGCTTTAACTCTGACCTTTTTAAAGCCAGAACGGGTTTTAACATGAGGGCTTGCACGGTTATTTGTTGCTAAGAAAGCTTCCATACCGATAGAAGCAGTGTCCATCTTTAAGGGGGTGAAAATGCGTGTTTCAACCAAGTTTGAATAGCTCTTTCCTGTTTGCTGTTCGATAACGGGTTGTATAAATGAAAAAGCGATATTTTGGTAACTGTAACAAGCTCCTGGAGAGCACATGGGAGTGAGTTTAGAAAATTGGGGAATGATTTTTTTTAACTTACCGTTGGCATTAAGAATGTTATCGTAACTGTTTGGCATTAGGCCAGTGCTTTGACCGATTAAATGACCCAGGTTTATTTGTGCAGTTGCGATTTTATCGGCAAGCATAAACTCTGGCATGTACTGAGTTAGAGGATCTTCCCAACTGAACTTATCCTCATGAACCAACATTGTCGCTAAGGTACCTGCGAAGGTTTTCGATACCGAGGCTAGACGAAAAACAGTGTCCTTATTTACGTTTAAAGAACCGTCTTTTTTCCGTTTTCCGTATGTGCTCATTTTCAGTATTTTACTATCTTCGATGATCACAAATGCACCACCGGGTACACCATTTTTTTTGAGCTGTTTGTGGAATTGCTGCTTGAAATTATTGCTTATAGCTTGATAATCAGATTTTGCTTGAAGGTTGGTTGAAAGCAAAAAGCAAGCAAGTCCGATAGGAATTAATTGTTGAGGCCGAGATAACATAAGAGATGCTTCCAAAAAATAACGTATGAATTGCAGCTAAAAAGGGCTTGTGAATACAAGCGCTGCTTGGATAAAAATTCTAGTGTTAGGCTAACAAAAAAATGTAAATAAAACAGCATAGAAAGAAATAAAATATCTTTCTATGCTGTTTATTAATAAAAGTCTTGCCAGGTATTATCGGGCTAGCTAATCTGGTTCTACATTATATTCAATAAATTGTGAAGTATGAAGCTCGCTCTACTCAGTGACCCCTCATCAACAAATGGTATTAACGCGATTAAGCAAGTGTTAGCAGCTTTGCAAAAAAGGGCTGTAAAAGTCGGTTATATTGCTTCGGAGCCAGAACCTGATAGACACTATTTTCGCCAGACTCAAGTGCTTTATAAAAATCTTGGTGCAAGGTTAGAACACTATTTAGAACTTGAAACTGGTTTCGATGAAACTGCTTTCGTTGAACAGCTCTGTTGCGATGTGATCCATTTGGCTGGCGGTGATACCTTCAGGTTCTTAAAAGGGTTACAGCACCGAGGGCTTATACCACGCTTGCGAGAGAACGTAATGGCAGGCGGTGCGCTGATTGGTGTGAGTGCCGGGGCGATGATCATGACACCCTCGATAGAAAGTGCACCTCTGTGTGGTGACAGTAATGGTGTTGGCTTAGATAACTTGTCTGCGCTAGGTGTTACCCCATTTCATTTTATGCCTCATCTGTCAGCAGACATTAATACGCCTGTGGATTTTATTTCAACGTTAACTGAGAGAAACATCGAGTTTGATGACACTCTACTTGAGCAGTTATACCTGTGTCAGGATAATGCTGCTGTAACCTTGATAGATGGGGTAATTGATGAGCTTGGCGGCCCCTTACTCTGGACTCACTGTATTGAGTGCTGATGGACGAAACCTCGATGCAGGTTTCCAGGTTTCATCCGTCGTTAAAATTTTACTGATGGTATTATTTGAGCGCTTGATTAAATCGTGCGAAACCAGCTTCTAAATCGGCAATTAAATCATCAGGGTGTTCCAAACCCACATGCAAACGAATAAGCGGCTTACTACTATCCCAACTTGTTGCTGTTCTGAGTCTGTCGATGCCAAATACCCCTAAGATCAGACTTTCAAAACCTCCCCAAGAAAAGCCCATCTTAAAGTGTTGCATGTTTTCAACCAGTGCCGTGACAGAAGTGAGATCTCCCTCTTTTAGTACAAAAGAGAACAAACCATTAGCTGCAGTAAAATCACGCTCAAAAAACTCATGACCTGGGCAGGTGTCAAAGGCTGGATGCCTGATATGGTCCACTTCGGGGCGAGATTGTAGCCAGTTAGCCACTTTAAGAGCATTTCGTTCATGTTGCTGCATACGAACGGCCAGTGTTCTTAGGCCTCGACTGGCCAGATAGACATCATCGGGTGAAGTACATTGACCCATTAGGTAGCTGTTTTCTCTTAACTGATCCCAATGTGCTTCATTGGCGGTTGCCGTACCCATCATGACATCAGAATGGCCAACAATATATTTGGTGGCAGCTTGGATAGAGATATCAACGCCCATATCGAAAGGACGTGAGTTAATGGGGGAAGCCCACGTATTATCCAACATCACAATTAATTTGTGCTGATGTGCAATCTTGGCTAATGTCGGTACATCTTGGATCTCCATGGTGATGGATCCTGGAGATTCTAAGAACAACACCTTGGTATTGGGCTGGATAAGCTCCCTGATCCCTTCGCCTATCATGGGATCATAATAGGTGGTCTCGATGCCAAACCCTGCCAACAGCTTATTGCATAGATCCCGAGTCGGTTCATAGGCAGTGTCGACCATTAACAGATGATCGCCGGACTTTAGAAATGAGAGTAGAGCGCCACTAATTGCAGCGGATCCTGATGGGTATAGCGCAGTGCCAACACCGCCTTCAAGTTCGGCAATGGCAGCCTGAAAAGCAAAATGAGTTGGTCCACCACGTCGACCATAGAACATCTCGCCTTTTGCTCTATTCTTGGTTGCGAATCGCATCTCTTCCATGGTGTCGAAAACCATGGTTGATGCTCTAAAAACAGGCGGATTGATGACCCCCTTGGTCCATTTTTTGTCACGTCCGACACTGATGATCTGCGTTTCTTTTTTCATAGGGTAATAATTCCACAACTAAAATGTATTTTTAGCCATCTTAACATCTAAACGGCCAAATGAAAGTGGGTTTTAATAAGCCATAATGAGCTTTCAGCTTGTATAGATGACTTGGCCTATTAATCGAGTGGTAGGCTAACCACTATCTCTACGCCATGACTCTGTTTATCACTGCCACTTAATTGCAGGTTTCTGGCGATGATTTTCCCATGGTGAAAGTCGGTAATTAAACGAGCAATATAGAGGCCTAACCCCAGATGCGGTTTGTCTTGCGATTTTTGTTGTCTAACTGACACCATAGACTCAAATATCTGTTCAGCCATATTTTCTGGCAGTTCAGGTCCTAAATTACTGATTGAGAGCTGTGCGAGTTTATTTTTTACCGTGAGAGTGACCGAAATTTGCGTGCCTTTGAGACTAAATTCTAAGGCGTTGGCAATCAACTTATCCATCAATTGTGCAATATATTCTGGTACACCTGTCATCAACAAATCCTCTTCTGAGATATCGGTGATAAATTCTTTATTTGGGTAGGTGAGTTGGTAGCCCTGAACACAACCACTGATAACCTTAGAGAGCGGGAAGGTATCAAGCTCTGCGGTGGATAAGCTCTCTTCTAGTCGGGTCGCTTCGCTCATGTTATTTAGAATCATGTTCAAGCGGCTAACGCCTTCTTGTGCCCGATCAACATATTTACGGCTGTCAGAATCGAGAGTTTGCAAGCCTAGGTGCTCTAGTGACGATCGAACCACGGCAACCGGGGTTCGTAGTTCGTGTGAGAGTCTGGAACTCATATTTTCTAGGTAGTGAGTATACTGGCCTAATCGACTGACAATACTAGCAAAGCTTCTCGATAAGTCGCCTATTTCATCTCTAACTTTTGAGCCTTTAATATGGTTTTTTATTCGGCCTTGACTGTCGATAGCTTCTTCGGCTTCATCCCTGAGCTTACGGATACGACTGGAGATACTGGAGGCGAAGAAAAACAGTGCTAAAGTGCCCATGCTCATGATGGTGATAATGACATTGAAGAGCTTCTCTAAGGCTTTATTTCGTAAGGTTCTGATCCCGTGAGTGGTCTCCTCTGAGATCACAACTCCCATGACTTTATCATCGATCCAAATTGGGCTAGCTGCGGCCAGAATAACCGCTTTATTATCTGGAGTGAGTCGCCACGTTGAACCTTCCTTACCTGCAAGGGCTTGTTGAATGTGGCTGCCACCTAGTACGGTTGAATCTTGTAATGAGTCGATAAAATCTTTAGGCGGGGTTGTCAGTATCCGATAATAAAGCGGGTGCAGGTACTTTTGTTTAAATCGCTGCCATAAGCTTGGATTTAGAGGTTCAGTTATGGTGCGGGTCCAGACGCTGTTACTGGTACGAATGTCGCCGGATTTAGCAAGCACGCGGCCATGTTTGTCTACCACCCAAATTCGTGAACTGTTATGGCTCATCCCTTTAATGATGTTTTCAATTTCTGGAGAGGGCACTAGGACGGTACCTAGCTTATCAACATCATCGATAGCTGAGGTACCTATAATCGTGTCTAAACTTCCCGTTTTAGCGTCGTTAACATCATATATCGCAAAGCCTAGTTTACTGCCTACCATATCCAATGGAATACGCAGTTCGACATTATAACCTAAGGCTGTCTTCACCCATTTTCCTTGGATCTTAATTTCAGGGGTAACAGGTACTGAAAGACTCGGGTCCTCAGGGAGTTCAAAGGCACTTATCCATCCATCTTTGGTGGTTGCTACAATATATCGCTTGAATTTGCCATCGGGAGCTAGAGTGGCAATGGCTAAGTGATCATTACGATCTATCTGTAGAGTATTCTTGCCTCGATAGACGACATTGGGATCGGTGACTTCGAAGAAACCATAAAGATATCCAGCATATTTCCCCACCATATGAGTAAAATTTATGCTTAAAGGGCTATCTGGATTGGCTTTAAATATTTGATGATTTTCACCATAGTTGAGGCTTTTATGCCTGTAGACTGCCCAATCACCGAGTTTGCCATCCAACTGAATGGGCCCTGATAGTGGGTGGGCGTAGAGATCTCTGCCTTGTTGCACTTGGGTTAAAAAACTTGCTTGACTGTCAAACAGCTTAGGTCTTTCATGCAGGGCTGTGGCTAATGCTTGTGTGGTACCTTCTAAGGTTTTCTCTTGGCCATATCTTAAGTATTTTTCCATCTCCCAGACATACTGGTAGCCCAGCCAAGGAAGACAGAGCAAAAATAGTGATAATATGGCGACCTTACTCCTTAACCCTATGGGAAGGTTAAACATAGTTCGTTCTCTGCTTTGAAGTTAATGGTCGTCGCCATGTCGAGTGTGAAATAAACTTGGTGCATATCATTAAAGGACCTGAGGCTCCCAACGGTATCCCATGCCATAAACAGTGTCGATGCAATCAAATTCAGAGTCTTGGGCGATAAACTTTTTTCTTATCCGCTTAACATGGGAAGTGATGGTGCTATCGTCGACATATATTTTTGCTTCTTGCATCAAAGCTTGACGATTTTTAACGTGACCTGGGTGCTTAGCTAACGCGTGAACCATCCAAAATTCGGTGACAGTTAGTTCGATAGGAGCCATGTTCCAGTAAACCTGCATACGATTGGCATCGATAGTTAACGAGCCTCTTTCAAGTAAGTTTTCAATTTCCAATGACTTACCTTGCAGCTCAGCGCGCCTAAACAGTGCAGCCAAGCGGGCGATTAAGTGAGGAAAGCTGACATCTTTGCTGAGGTAATCATCGGCGCCTAAACGTAGGCCACACACAGTATCAAAGTCACTGTCTCTGGCTGTTAGGAAGATGATAGGTAAATTACTGGACATGGCCCTGAGTGATTGGCAAAGCGCAAACCCTCCATCAATTTCATCTTCTAACCCTATATCAATGATGGCTAAATCCGGTAATCGAGTTGTGAATGCTTGCATAGCACTAGGGCGATTGGCGTATGCCTGAACGCTATAGCCTTGCTGCTGCAATACCTCCTTATAATTTTCTCGTATAGCCGCTTCATCTTCCACAATTGCGATACGTTTCATCAATTTTTACCTTTAGGATTGTAATACCGTCAGCGCATCGAGTGTCAGTACTGAGCTGATGATAATTAAGTTCTGCAGGAGACTATACAGGAAATTTTATGGGATAAAAGACGCTGAGATGGATTGCCATTTTGTTGCCACAATTCATAAGTGTAATGACATTTTTTCTCCCTGTAGCGGCCATATACCTCCTGTTTAATGAACCTATCGAAAGGCAGTCACTATTTACTCTGCCTATTAATAATTACCATAGATAGGAAATAACAATGAACAAGAAAATAATCGCCCTTTTAGTGATGAGCAGCCTAACTGTTTCAAATGCAAGTTTCGCAACAGAGCAAACTGATGAGAGAGAACATAATGAGGAACTGGTTGGACTCACTTCTGGGATCATTCTGGGGGCGGTAGTGGGTGGGCCCGTTGGTGCCATCATAGGAGCGTTTACTGGTGCACTATTAGGCAAGTCTGTCGGTGATGATTCTGAAATCGATTCTCAACAGGCTAAAATAGTTGAAAAAAACTCACAGCTCATGGCATTAAATGATGATAATCAATCTCTACAAGTTATTGCGGACCAATATGATGAGGCGCAGCAGCAATTAGTTCTGTTAAAGCGGGCTCAAGAGCAGAAACTGACTGAGTTAGCCATGGGGTTAAACATTCAGTTTAAAACAGGCTCATCTGAACTAGCGCCTCACATACAGCGTCAACTTGATGATTTGGCATATGCCATGTCTATTTCGCCTGAGTTGAGTTTGGACATGACGGGGTATGCAGATAGAAGAGGGAATTCGACTTATAATCAAGCGCTGTCAGAGCAACGGGTTGCCGAAGTGAAAAGCTATTTAGTGGCTCAAGGTGTCGATGAAAACCGTTTGGCATTTAAGGCATACGGTGCAAGTGCTCCGTTGGCTGAAGATCAGAGTTTTGAAAATGACTTCTTTGATAGAAGAGTCAATATCAAGCTTATTTCAAGTGAGTCTACGCTCGCTGCAAATCAATAATCTCTTTTTATAAAATAAAGGACTATGTTGATGAAAATGGATAAGCAATTTCTCTTTAAAGCGCGGGATAAAAATATCTCTGTACTGTCATCGGTTGCCCCCATATGGGGGGCGACACTTCGTCAGAAAATCGTTGTCGGCTTCTTATGCTGTCTGAGCTTTACAACTTATGCTGAAGAGACGGATCGCCCTCAGGCGAGCTTGGTGTATAAATCAATTAATGGTGAGGAGCAGGTGAGCCTACCACTCAATACTCAAGTGCAGATGAAAGTGTCGGGTTGGATTAATCGAGTCAAAGTCAGGCAGGAGTTTCGTAATGACACAGATCATTGGCTCAATGGCGACTATCAATTTCCTTTGCCTAATGAAGCGGCAGTGGATCATATGCGGCTGCAGATAGGTTCTCAAGTTATAGAAGGTAAGATCCAAGAAAAACAAGCGGCAAAAAAACAATTTGAAATAGCAAAGAAAGCGGGGCAACGTGCGAGTCTAGTGGCTCAATCAAAAACCAATATTTTTACCACTTCGGTGGCCAACTTAGGGCCGAGTGAGACCCTAGTGGTTGAGATCCGTTATCAGGAGTTGGTGAGCTATAAACAAGGCGAGTTTAGCCTTAGGTTCCCGATGGTTGTGAACCCTCGTTATTTATCTCCGATGTCTGAGCTTAACGTTGCAGAGCTTAGTGCGCAGACGACGTTAGATAAAATAGAGGCGTACTTTGACAATAATTCAAGATTTAGTCCCCGTGATACAAGTTTAACCCCTAAAGTAAGTATCAGAGTTGAGTTAAATGCTGGTGTCTCGCTGGAAAGAGTGTCGAGCCCATATCATAAGGTGAGTCAAACCCAACTCAGTGATTCCCGTTATACCGTTGAGCTTGTTGATACGACAGCTAACCGTGATTTTGTGTTGAACTGGATACCACAATTGAGTATTGAACCTGTCGCGACTGTCTTTTCACAAACAGGCCAGACGTATTCACCCTCAGATGAGCTGAGTCGTATTAAAAGTGCGAGTGCCATAAAACAAGAAATACTTGAGGATGACTTTGCGCTATTAATGTTGTTGCCTCGAGCTGTTCAGCAGCAAGATATCATGATTCCCAGAGAGCTTATTCTGGTTATCGATACGTCTGGCTCCATGTCTGGTGGCTCAATAGAGCAGGCTAAGAAAGCGCTCCTTTTTGCCCTTGCGGGGTTAAGAGTAAACGATACCTTTAATGTGATTGAATTTAATTCCAAGGTTGACGCGCTATCAGCTCAACCGTTGGCTGCGACAGCTAAAAATATTGGTCGAGCTAATCAGTATGTACGAGCTCTTGAAGCTGAGGGAGGCACTGAAATGAGGTTGGCACTTAAGGCAGCCTTGGATGTACAACACACAGAAGTGAACAATAAAGGTCGTTTACGTCAGGTGTTATTTATGACCGATGGTGCAGTCGGGGATGAGTCGGCACTGTTTTACCTTATAAAGCAAAAGATTGGAGATAGTCGCTTATTTACCTTGGGGATTGGTTCAGCGCCAAATTCACATTTTATGCAAAGGGCTGCGGAGTTTGGCCGTGGCACGTTTACTTATATCGGTAAATTAGATGAGGTGCAGAGTAAGATTGAAGCGCTGCTGCATCAGATTGAGCGCCCGCAGTTAACTGACATTAAGTTGAGGTATGCCGATAATCGAGTGCCAGATTATTGGCCAGCAGTTATCCCTGATCTCTACGCTGAAGAGCCTTTGTTGGTGGCAATAAAAATGAATTCATTACTTCATACAGCGTCGCCCTCAGAGCTGGTAGTCTCCGGCACTATAGCGGGTCAATACTGGCAAAAGAGTGTATCTCTTAAAGAGAGAGAGCCTGCTTTAGGATTAGATCTCCTCTGGGCAAGAAAACAGATCTCAGCTCTTGAGTTGAGTAAAGATGGGGTTAATGAGCAGAGGGTGAAACAACAGATAACGGCACTTGCACTTAACTATCATTTGGTTAGTGCCCATACGAGTTTAGTCGCGATAGAGCTGACACCTGCAAGGCATAGCTCAATTGTACCTAAAAGTGCCACAGTATTAAACGCGATACCTTTTGGCTGGACGCCCTCAGGAAGTTTGCCTCAAACAGGAACTGCAAGTCGTTTATTCATCTTGATGGGGTGTGTGTTATTTAGTTTGCTTGGGATCTATCTATTGAGCTATCAAAGGGCCTTTGGCATCGCCGTTTACGGTAGAAAAGGGGATCTAGATGTTTAAGAGACAGTCTTTTCACCGGATTGGTGTCGTTATTGTTTTTGTCTTAGCGGTTTGGTTTTTAGGTCAGGGAGTTTATATGCAAGCTAAAGCACATTTTGCGCAGTATCTTATTGAACAGGCATGGGAAAGATCGCTTAAGGATCAACAGCCTCATAAACCTTGGAGTTGGGCTGATACTTATCCGATAGCAAAATTGTCTTTTGTGGAAGTGGAGGAGGAAGTCTATGAGTCATCAGATGAAAGATTTGAAGCTAATTCAATGTATGTGCTAGAGGGGGGATCTGGCAGGAACTTGGCTTTTGGTCCCGTTGAAATTCAAGATGCTAGTAACGGAAAAGGGAATCGAAACCGGATCATTGCTGGCCATAATGATACCCATTTTTCGATTTTAGAGGGCGTTAAACGAGGCAAACTGATTAAGTTACTCGATAGAAGTGGAACTGAGGTTATTTATAAAGTTATGCACACCCAAGTTGTACATGAATCCGATACTCATGTGTTGGCACCGAGTACAGATAAGCAACTGACATTGATCACTTGCTATCCTTTCCGAACACTGCATTCAGGTGGAGCGTTGCGGTTTATTGTTCATGCCGAGGCCGTTGGATAACGCTGTTTACTCACTTGGCGTTAATTCGAGATGGGCATAACCCTGTTTCTACCCAATCGTTTTGCTTCATAAAGTAGCTTGTCTGCTTGCTCTATTAATTGAGTTGCACTGATAGATGGCTGCCATTGGGCTACACCGAAAGAGGCGGTGATATTGTTGATCATGGTGTCTTTGCGTCTATCTTTTAGCGATACCTTTTCTAGTGCTCTACGCATAGCCTCTGCGAGGTGTCTTGCTTTACGAAGCTGACTGTTGGGTGTGATCACGGCAAACTCTTCACCACCATAGCGGTATATTTTGGTTCCATCTCTGCAGGATTCACTCAGGCGTTTGGAGACAACCTTAAGGACTAGATCACCCAATTGATGACCATAGTTGTCGTTAAATGCTTTGAAATGATCTATATCAATCATGATTAAGCATAATCCTTCAGGGGCCTGATTCAATAACCCTTTTAAGTCAGAGTCAAATGCTCTCCGGTTTAATACACCAGTTAAGGCATCGAACAATACATCTTTTTCTGATTTTTTAAGTTGAGCTTTTAAGGTTTCGATCTCCTGTTGAGCTCGTTTTAGATGGCCAGTGAAATACTCAGTACTAGAGCGAATATCATCGGACTCTTTGACTAAATTACGGACGATGCCTAACACTTTTTCAAGACTAACACCTTCCTCTTCGATACGATTGAGTTGGTCGAAGTTACTGTCAATTCTATTTTGAAAATAAGTCGCGTCTGTGTTGGTATCTTTTAGAGATTGGGACAGTTCAGTGGCCATCGCTTCCAGATTTTGGCGCATATCAATGACGTCGAGCTCAACGGGATCGGAAACAAACTCACGATACAGAAGAGTTGAATTGGAGGGGGAGCAAGTATTATGTTCTTGTATTATCGTATCGAGTTGTTTATTAAGATTAGGTTGCTGTTCGTCAACATAGGCATACCAAAGCGCATAATTGGTTGGCGTAGTGGGGATATGATGCTTGAGCATCAAGGGTACCGCTTTCTTTAAATTAATCGCCGCCAGTTGCATGAGCTCTTTGGTCATATGAATACCTGAGTGGTTTGCTATAAAACCTTGCTGTCAGTGAAATGATAGTAAAACAGCGCAAATGAAGCTAGCAGGAATAAAGAATAAAGCCAAAATTGTCATTCTGGCTTTATTCTTTATATTGGCGATTAGGGTGCCATTTGGATCGGGTCCCAATTTAGCCATTCTGGGGCGATCTGCTTCTGCAGTATAAATTGAGCGTCTGGTGACAACTGATTTGAGGAGGTCGTAGATGTTTGGGTTACAACGCCAATCCCACCTGCCAGTATCGTTTCTAATGTACCGGTTTCAATTTTAGCTCCTGAGAATAAGCCAATATCGACTTTGACACCTGATAGATCCCAAAACTGACTAGAGTTATTAATTAAGTGACCATATCGACTATCTATGTGTGAATTGATGAGTACAGAATTTCCCATATCCGATAGGTTATAACTGTCGACTTGTCCGACTCTGATCCCTCTAAAGAATATTGGCGTCCCCACTTTAATAGAGCCCAGTGTGCTATTTACTAGAGTAAATAGCAGTTCCCCTGCTTTAATCAGTTTCGACGGTGTCATTTCGCCGATAAAGTGTTTAGTCGTTTCTGCACTAAGGCCTGGGATGACACCGACATAAGGGCCTGTGATCAAGGTTTCTGGTGAGGTAATGCCCGACAAAGATATCTGTGCATCAACAATAAAGTAGCGAGCATCGCTTTGAGTGAATTGCGCTGCATAACTGCCATACAGGTATGCTTTCACTGTGACATTATTAAGATCATTATCTAGCTTTACGGATTCAATTTCGCCAACTTGATGGCCTTGATAACGTATAGGTGCTTTTGCGGCAAGTTTGACGTCAGCAGGAAAGCGTAATGATATAGGTTTAGCTTGGGCTAAGGCTAATGATTTCGATGTATAGAGGTATGTTTGGTTTCCAAGCTCTTTTTTATCGAGCAAACCCAAAGTTATACTGCCTTTTAATGCACCTTGCAGTGGTGCCACATCTATCTCAATCCCTGTTAAAGCTGCGCTGACGGAAATGGCACTATTGCGCCAAAATACGGTATTAGATTTAAGTAAACTGGAGAACTTTTTTTGAATGCTTACTTTAATGGCAAAGTTCTCATTGCTTGATTGCCATATGACACTGTTAATCTGACCAACTTTCATTTTCTGGTAATACACAGGAGAACCGGGTGATAGATCGGCACCATCTGGACTGTTTAAGACCAGACTGATCAGGTTTAAGCTATCGAAGTGTTTGTTTGCAGCTTGTTTAGATGTAAACAGAGCCAGCTCAGAGCCTTCACTTACTACAGTTGTAGAGTGTCCTTGAACTAGACTTATTGCCCCTTTTGTTAAGGTCGCTAAGTCTCTGGTTTTGACTGATATACCGTCAAGAGATGCATCAATAGAGAGAACACTTTCGGAAATAAAGTAGCTGTCGCGGGTGATAAGTTGAGTAAATTCGGGCAATATTTCAGTCTGATACTCTATGCCGGATAAGCTAGCATTGAGCTTGACTGAAGTGATGTGGCCGATAGCAATTTGTTTAAATCTGATCTCAGCACCTTCATTGATCCCCTGATTACTTTCGGAAGTTAAGGTTAACCTTAGCTTTGTTTGAGCAAGCTGATCGGGTTGCTGGGATAACAGTGGATAATGTGATAATGGCTCGCCTGAACCTGGTGAAAAGTTGATCACACTGCCAGTGAGTAATCGATCGACATGCTTTATACCTGAAAGTGATAAATCAGCACCCTCTAACCAAAAATAGGAGCTTGCTGAGAGTAATTTAGCATGCTCGGTAGATAGTTTTGCAGTAAATTCAACCCCAGATTCTGTGAGTTTTGAGTGTGTGATGCGACCAATATTGATGCCTCTAAACACAATAGCGGTTCCTACAGATGCTGATTCAGCTTTATCGGCTGTGAGCATAAATTCAATACCACCTAGAGCTAGCTCTTCATTATCATAAATTTCATAACGCTGACCTTTCTCTGCAGTATCGGAGTCTTCAGAGGAGTTGAAGCTTAAACCGCCAGCTAATATCGTCGACAAACTTTCTGTTTTAATTTTTATCCCAGACAGTGATGCATCAATGTTAAGTCCTGAAACATTCCAAAACTGCGAGTCCTGCTTAACCAAATGAGCATATTGCTCCTGAATAAAAGCCGTTAACGAGATCTGTTTTGCTCCCTCCAGTTCATAACTGATTATCTGTCCCACAGGGATCTGGCGATAAAACAGTTGAGATCCGACACTTAACGAACCTAAAGTTTTGCTTGTTAATTGAATAAGAAGGCCGTCTTCATTAGGAATAATTGCGGGGGCGTTCCTCTCTGCGTCAAAGAAGGATTGAGGTTTTCCGTCTCCTGGTTGAATAGCAATATAGTTGCCGGAAAATAGCGTGTCTAATCCTTCTACACCTGTAATAGAGGCTTTTGGTGTGACTAACCAGAATTTAGTGCCTTTATTGAGAAAAGGACCGGCCCTGTGATCCATTTTAAGATCGACATTCACACCATTAAGAGTGTTATCTATGCTGATATCGACAACTTTTCCTACCGTTAATCCCTCATAACGAACTAAGGTTTTACCCACATCGATTCCAGTAGCACTGGGGAAATGGACTCGAACTTCGATACCCGCTTCCTTAATACTCTTAATGCCGAGCCAAGCGCCTAATGCCAGAGCCACTAAGGGCAAAAGCCAAATTGGCGAGAATAGTTTCTTTTTTACTACTTTTGGTGCTTCAATTTGTGTCATCTTTCGATTCCAGTCGATCCCAGAGTAAACGAGTGTCCAGTACTTTTGCTGCCATTTGGGTCAGCAAAATCACTAATGCGAATGCAGTGGCTGCCGGTGCAGGCTTGGCATCCAAGAGTTGCCCCATATTCACCAGTGCGACGGTAATGGAGATTACGAATAGGTCTAACATAGACCAACGGCCTATCCATTCAATGACATGGAAGCCGACCATCAGCATTTTTTTGGAGATGGGTAAACGAAAGCTAATGGCGCTTAAATAAATGGTTAAACCAACAATTTTAAGTAAAGGTACCAAAATACTGGCCGTAAACAGAATGATTGCTATCGGAAACATGTCAGACTGCACTAAGTGTGTGATCCCGGTAAATATGGTGTCGTAACGTATTCGACCACGATCGACCAACATAGTAATTGGATAGATATTAGCCGGGATTAACAAGATTGCTGCGGTGATCAACAGTGCCCAACTTTTTTGTAGGCTGCGAGTATCCCTCACGACTAAAAGAGTATCACAGCGAGAGCAATTAAGGTGAGTAAGCTCATTTAACTTGTTGCATGAAGGACAGGAAGTTAGCCCCATCTCTTTGCCTTCAGCTACCTCATCGAGACTATTCATCAAGCATGCTCCACATATGTTCTAAATTATATTCACGTTGTAGAAACAGGGAAACGATAAACAACATTGAGAAACAAAAGGTGCCCATGCCTAAGAAAATATCGGCAAAGTCAGAAAGGTTGAAGACTGAGACTAAAATGCTGATCAAATAAATTTCTAACATACTGAGTTGGGAGATAATGTCCTGATAGGAGAGTAAACGCTTTAATATACTTCGAAAAAAGAGATTGTGAAGTTGATATTTTATAATCAGTATTTGAGACAAAATAGATAAAATAAGCAGTGCTGGTGCAATGACAGCAGTGAGCATGACTGAAATACCCACAATCCAATAACCTTGCCTAGAGACTGCCATGGCACCTTCAGCAATGGTGGTCGTTCTGACACTGCCTAAAAAATGCAACTCTAAAATAGGAAGAAAGTTAGCCGGAGCAATAAAAATCAGTGCAGTAATGCATAAAGCTAACATACCATTAATAGAACAGTATGGCGTATCGTATAAGGCTGTGTCGCAACGCGGGCATAAAGCTCGAACACCAGAAGGAAGGGCACGCTTTCTAACCACCAAGTCACAAGAGCGGCATAAAGTCACACAATCGTCGATACAGTCTCGTTCCATTTCTGGTTTTAAAATCCTTATTTGGCATCCAGTTACAGATGAACCCATGAGTGAGTACCAGGACTATCCAGACTGATTGGGAGTCTAGTATAGTGATTAACCTTAAATCATTCTTAATTATTCAGCATAAATAGCTACTGATAATCATCTGGATAATATCAGATTTTACAGAATACTTGCATAAGAAGTTATTTTTATGAGACTCTGTGACTGTATATAAAAACAGTATAAGGACAGGTATGGCGGTAATTACTAAATTTGTCGTAGTCAGAGAAGGGGTTGAGAAGATGACATTCACATCTAAGAAGGAAGCTGATGCTTACGACAAGATGCTTGATATCGCTGATCAATTAACACCATTTCTGACTCGTTCTGAACTTGAACTTGATGAAAACACCTGTGAAAAGTTAAGCTTCTATTTGGCGCAAAACAAAGATCATTTATTAAGTTTATTAAAAGGTGTTGTGCCTTCGGTAGAAAAAACGGTGAAGAAAACGCCTAAAAAGGTTGAATCTAAAAAATAAAATGTTAGGGGTTTTGTATGGATGCTCGGTGTTATGAATCACTAAATCGACAAACTCAGGGCTTACTTGCCGGAGAGGATAATTTCGTTGCTGCGATGGCAAATTTTTCAGCTTTAATCAATGATTCTTTGGATAATCTTAACTGGGTTGGCTTTTATCTATTGAAAGATGGTCAACTTATTTTGGGTCCTTTCCAAGGTAAAGTAGCTTGTAGTCGTATCCCGTTAGGGAGAGGTGTCTGTGGAACCTCTGCCTTACAAAAGCAAACATTTCGGGTTGCCGATGTGCATCAATTCGATGGTCATATCGCGTGTGATTCTGCTAGTGAGTCTGAGATTGTTATCCCTGTTTTTAATAAAGGGGAGCTTGTGGCAGTGCTGGATATTGACAGTCCAATTCTGAATCGATTCACTGAAACAGATCAAATAGGGCTGGAAAACTTGGTGAAGAGCTTCGAAAGTGCGTTATTTGGTTAAACTACAACCGATTTTACATAATTGATGGTCGCAATCGTGCCAGTCACGTTTATAATAGGCAATTCGAATGATTAGGGCGCTGAGCGTTCCTCATTCTTAGAATGAATGCTTGGCGTTTGTTAATTGTAATTGCTAAGGTATGTCTGTTGCGTTTGTACTATTGCTCAACGTTTAGCCTTTGGCAGAACTTGAATACTGCAACGCCTGACGAATATAAACGACCCTAGATAGCATATCCTTTTGGGAGTGTTTGGATAGAGTCCCTTTTTTAAACTGTGGAAGTAATGATGGAATCAACAGAGAAGTTGACCGACACCAACGCAATTCTTGCGTATTTATATGAAACATTTCCTTTGTGCTTTATCGCCGAAGGTGAAACTAAGCCATTAAAGATTGGATTGTTTCAGGATTTGGCTGAAAGGTTGGCTGATGATTCTAAAGTAAGTAAAACTCAATTGAGAATTGCCTTAAGACGCTATACTAGTAGTTGGCGTTACCTCAAAGGCGTTAAAGCGGGTGCACAACGTATCGACTTAGACGGCCAAGATTGTGGTGAATTAGAGCAAGAGCATATCGAGCATGCTCAATTGACACTTAAAGAGAGTCAAGAAAAAGCGAAAGCTAAACGTATCGAAAAAGCGACAGCAGCCAAAGCAAGCGAAAGAGCGAGTAAGAAGTCGGTTAAAAAAGTAGCACCTAAACGTGTTAAACCCGCTCCTAAGCTAGTTAAAGAAGCGGCTCCAGTTGTTGAATTAGTACCAGCGGTATTAAATGAGTTGAAACAAAACCAGCGTGTTAATGTCAAACTAGGTAAGACACCTGTTGCAGGTGTTATTGTTGATATTAAGAAATCTGATGTTCAAGTACAGTTAGACTCAGGTTTAACGGTGAAAGTACGCATTGAGCACATAATGCTGTAATAAACTTAAAGTAAAAGGAGTAACTTGTTGATGCGAAAAATACCCCTGGTTGTTTCAATCGCCAGTATTTTTGTAGGATTTTCGGCGTGGGCGTTAACCCCATCAATTCCATTCAGCGAGTTACCCGCTTTAACACAGGAGCCGCAACATAAAGTTGCGAGCAAACGTGTTACTGGTCTCTTCACTCGTTCTCATTATCATAGATTCGATCTTGATGATAATTTCTCTGAGCAAGTTTTTCAACGTTACCTCAAGCAGCTTGATTTTCGTCGTAACGTGATGTTGCAAAGCGATCTCGATAGCTTTGCTGTTTACTCAAAGCAGTTCGATGACATGCTTAAAAGCGGTGATTTGACGCCTGCATATAAGATGTTTGACTTGGTGCAGAAGCGTCGTTATGAACGTTTCGTTTACGCATTATCTCTGCTTGATAAAGAGATAGATTTTACGGTGGCTAATGATAAATATCAATATGATCGTGAAGATGCCGCTTGGGCAAAGGATGAAGCTGAAATAAATGAATTATGGCGTCAGCGTGTTAAGTATGATGCGCTGAACCTTAAGTTGACAGGTAAAACCTGGGAAGAAATAGTCCCAGTGCTTGAAAAGCGTTACAATAATGCGATTAAACGATTGAGCCAAACAAAAAGTGAAGATGTGTTCCAAGGTGTGATGAATGCATTTTCTCGTACGGTAGAACCACACACAAGTTATCTCTCACCTCGTAATGCAGAACGCTTTCAGATGGAGATGAACTTAAGCCTTGAAGGCATAGGTGCTGTGTTACAGATGGATGATGATTATACCGTGATCAAAAGTTTGGTGGCAGGTGGTCCCGCTGCAACCAGTGAGAAATTATCGCCAGAAGATAAGATTGTTGGTGTCGGACAAGACGGTAAAGAGATTGTTGATGTTATAGGCTGGCGTCTTGATGATGTTGTAGAGCTAATTAAAGGCCCCAAAGGCAGTAAAGTTGTTCTACAAATTTTACCTAAGAAAGGGGGCTCTTCTGCTAAGCCTTTCGAACTTGTCATTATTAGAGATAAAATCAGATTAGAAGATCGCGCAGCAACATCAGAAGTGATTGAGCCTGAAGAGGGAATGTATGCTAACCGTAAAGTTGGTGTGATTCAGATCCCTGGTTTCTATATGGATCTCTCAAAAGATGTCTCCAAAGAGCTAGTTAAACTAAAAGAAGCACAAGTTGAAGGCATTATTATTGATCTTAGAGGAAATGGCGGTGGTGCATTAACTGAGGCAACACTATTAACGGGCTTGTTTATTGAACAAGGTCCAGTGGTTCAGATCAGAGATGCAAACGGTAGAGTGACTGATAATCGTGATAATGATGGTAAAGTTGCTTACTCAGGCCCATTGAGTGTGATGGTAGATCGCTACAGTGCATCGGCATCAGAGATTTTTGCCGCTGCGCTTCAGGACTATGATCGTGCATTAATTGTTGGAGAGTCAACTTTTGGTAAAGGTACAGTGCAGCAACATAAGAGCCTAGGCCGAATTTATGATATGTATGAGAAGCCAATAGGGCATGTTCAATATACGATAGCTAAATTTTACCGTATTAACGGTGGCAGTACTCAGCTTAAAGGCGTTACGCCTGATATCTCATTCCCTAGTGCATTGGAGCCTGGTGAGTATGGTGAAGCCGAGGAAGATAACGCGTTACCTTGGGATAAAGTTCCTGTTGCTCAATACGGTACACTTGGTGATGTGAATCCAAACCTTATTACTAATTTGGATACTAAACATAAAGCGCGTATTGGTAAAGATGTTGAATTTGGCTATATCTATCAGGACATCGCCGAATTTAAAAAGCATCACGATGAGAAAACTGTATCCTTAGTTGAAAGCGAGCGAGTCTCTGAGCGTGAAATTAATGATAAAAAGCAGTTGGATCGCCTTAATGAGCGTCGTGTAAGTCAAGGGTTTGAAGTTGTTAAGAGCCTAGACAGTGATGACGAGACTGATGCAGAAACCGTTGATGAGAAGGAAGTTGAAACACCTGACGCTTTCCTTGACGAAACTGTTTATATCACTTTAGACTTAGTCGATATTGAAAAAATGGCAAAGAACGACATTAGGTAAAGTTAACATCTCAGATAAAAACGCGCTATAAGCGCGTTTTTTTATATTCATACCCTTCATAAAATCTGTTCTAACAAGTATAAAAGGATTTAAGGTAGGAAAATGGCACAAGTTAAAGCGAAATACCTCAAAGATTATTTATCCCCTGCATTCATCATTACCCATATCGATCTGAGTTTTGACTTAGCGGGCTCAAATACTCAAGTCACTGCTAAAAGCCATGTGGTTCGTAAAGATAATCAACAAACTAAACTAATACTTGATGGTGATTTGATGAAATTGCTATCAGTTAAGATCAATGATGTTGATGTTACTTATATTCAAGATGAAGCAGGGTTGACGATTGAAACAAGGCTGAAAGAGTTCGAGTTAGAGATTGTGACCCAACTTGATCCTGAAGCCAATTCAAGTCTTGAAGGTCTTTATATGTCAGATGGAGCTTATTGCACTCAGTGTGAGGCTGAAGGCTTTAGACGCATCACTTACTTTCTAGATAGACCCGATGTTCTTACTGTATATAGTGTCCGAGTCGAAGCTGATAAAGCGGCTTTTCCCTATCTATTAAGTAATGGCAATCTTATGGAGCAAGGTGATCTTGTTGGAGGTCGTCATTTTGTACAGTGGCAAGATCCTTTCCCTAAACCTGCTTATCTGTTTGCCTTAGTTGCCGGTGATTTCGACCTGTTAGAAGGTGAATTTATTACCCGTAGTCAGCGCCCTGTAAAACTGCAGGTTTTTGTTGATAAAGGCAATCTTCATAAATCACATCACGCGATGGCATCATTGAAAAAGTCCATGGCTTGGGATGAGTCCCGCTTCGATCTTGAATATGATCTCGATATCTACATGATAGTCGCTGTTGATTTTTTCAACATGGGAGCGATGGAAAACAAAGGCTTAAATGTCTTTAATACTAAATATGTGTTGGCTGATACCAGTTCGGCTACCGATGATGATTATCATGGTATTGAGGCTGTAGTTGGTCATGAGTATTTCCATAACTGGACAGGCAACCGTGTAACATGCCGTGACTGGTTCCAATTAAGCCTTAAAGAGGGATTAACCGTCTTTAGGGATCAAGAGTTCAGCTCTGATCTTGGTTCTCGTGCTGTAAATCGCATTCATGCTATTAAAGTTATTAAAAATCAGCAGTTTGCCGAAGATTCAGGGCCTATGGCTCATCCGATTAGACCTGAGTCGGTTATAGAGATGAATAACTTCTACACCGTGACTGTCTATAACAAGGGGGCTGAAGTGATTCGAATGATACACACTCTGCTTGGTGAATCAGGCTTTCAAGCGGGTATGAAGCTCTACTTTGAACGTCATGATGGCCAAGCTGTGACGTGTGATGATTTCACTGCAGCGATGCAAGATGCAAGTGGTGTTGATCTTAGTCAGTTTGTTTTATGGTACAGCCAGTCGGGAACACCAATTGTGACTGTAACAGAGCTGTATGATGAGAATAATAAAAAATACAAGCTTATTATTAATCAGTTAACTCCTACTACGGCCGATCAAATCAATAAATCAGCACTGCATATTCCGTTTGATCTTGAGCTGTTATCGCCAGAAGGCGATTCAATGCTGAGTGAAGTGCTCGATGTTAAGTCTACTCATGAAGAGTTTGTGTTTAACAATATTGCCCATAAACCAACGCCATCCTTGCTGCAGAATTTCTCTGCGCCTGTGAAACTTGATTTTGATTACTCGATAGAGCAATTGGTTCACCTGATGCGCTTTGCATCGAGTGAAGTGGCTCGGTGGGAAGCATCGGTTGCACTCTTTAGCCAATCAGTTTGGGCAAATGTTGACAACTTAAATGCAAAAAAAGCGATGTATGTTGATCTTAGACTGACCGATGCTTACCGTGGCGTATTGTTATCTGAGTCATTAGATCCTGCGCTTGTGGCGGAGATCTTTACTTTCCCAAGTGTATCCTCTTTGATTGAGCAAGTTAGCTCTGTTGAACTTGATATTTTAGCTATTGCGCGTGACTTTGTGATTGAAGCGCTTGCATCTGCCTGTGAGGATGAATTACTTGCTCGCTATCGTGAGCAAGTCAATGTCGATAGTCCAGCTGCTCGTTCACTTAAAAATGCATGTTTGTTATTGTTGCAAAAGGTATCAGAAGAGCACCAACAACATGCTCAATGGCAGTATGATAATGCCGTTAATATGACTGATAGTTTAGGGGCTCTACAGGCCTTAAATGGTGAGGGTTCTTCTTTACGAAGTAGGCTTATGGCTGATTATGAAACCAAGTGGCTAGAGACTCCGCTTGTTATGGATAAATGGCTAACCTTGCAAGCGACATCTGGATCAGACACTTGTTTAGAGAGATTAGAGGCGTTAACTGAACATGCATCTTTCAGTTTCTCTAATCCAAATAGGGTACGTTCTTTAGTAGGAGCTTTTGCCGCAGCTAACATAATTCAATTCCATCGACACGATGGTAAGGGCTATAATTTTTTAACTGAAACCATTATTAAGTTGAATAAGTTAAATCCCCAAGTGGCAGCTAGACTCATCACGCCACTTATTCAGTTTAAAAAGTTCGACCAACATAGGCAAGCGCTGATGAAGTCCTGTTTAGAACGCATTTTGGCACTACCTGAATTATCAACTGACCTTTATGAAAAAGCCTCGAAAGCACTTGATTAATAAAGGATTGTAAAGTAAAAACAGGCTATGTATAACGCCTATGACCTCCCTTAGTCTAGGCGTTTTTCTCCCTTTATAAGAATTTAAAAGATGACTTTTTACTTTTCTCTTCATGTCAGTTTCCAAGAGTTTGAGCGGTATTATCAAGGCCATGTTAGTAAAGTCGAAGTACATGACCAAAATGGTAGAACCCTTTGGATTAATGGTAGACATTTTCGACCTTTCTTAACAAGGTCTGGGATCAAAGGACAATTTAAAATGGAATTGACCAGTACCGGTGACCTTCTATCATTGACACAAATTTGAGTAAATACAAATTAGAGTATTTACTTCAAACGACCGATTATATTTCGCGAGTAAAAGTGAACGATTAACTGCCTCCTATCCTATTGTTATTATAAGTATTTATTGTCACATTTAGTATGCGTTTCCACTGTTTCACTGCCATTTTAAATCAAGCGTTTAAATTATTGTTTTATTATTGACGAAACTATCTAATACTCCAGAAGATTTTCTTATCTTCAACCTTGCTCATAAGATGTAAATGCTGTAACAATGGTGTTACCTGTCGGCTAACAAGATGTTGGTTGTCATTCCTATAACAAGAATCCAGCAGGTTACGGAGAAGAGCTAAAATGAAAAAGGTTATTAACGGCTTTAATAAGTCGACACTTGCTTTAGGGATCGTAGCGGCATTGAGTATGGGAGTAACATCCAGCGTCAGTGCTATATCGTTCAATTGGGGAGAGGTTGAAGGTACATTCGATAGTACCTTCTCAGCGGGCGCTAGCTGGCGCGTTGAAGGTCGTGACTGGGACAGTCACATCGGTAAGGTCAATCACCCTAACTTTGACTGGTCTAACTATTCAGCATTCAATAATACAAAATATACTTCAACTCAAATATGGGCGCAGCCAGGTTCATATTCCAGTAATGGTGACTTGAGTAATCAACTTTACGCTAAAGGAGACACTACTGCCGTTGTATTTAAAGGGTTACATGAACTGTCGCTTAAATATAAGAACTTTGGTGTGTTTGCGCGAGGAATGTATTTCTTTGATCAAAAGGCCAACAATGGCAGTTATGGCTATACCGATCCGATAACAGGTCAAGACTATGATCCATGTGCAGACTCGAAAGCATCAGATGTGCAATGTAAAGATATTCGATTGTTAGATGCATTTGTTTACGGTGACTTTGATTTCAATGATGGTGCAAACCCACTTACAGTTCGTATCGGTAACCAAGTCGTGTCTTGGGGGGAAAGTACGCTTATACCACATGGAATAGGCGTTATTAACCCGGTTGATCTTAATATACTCAATGCGCCAGGTTCTGAACTAAAAGAGGCCTTTAGACCTCAAGGCATGATCTGGGCATCGTTAGGACTTACTGACGAAATGTCAGTTGAAGCTTTTTATCAATATGATTGGGAGTCTGTCTGGGTGCCAACCCCTGGTTCATTCTTTTCTACCAATGATTTTGCCGGATATGGCGGTTATAGTCAGAATGCTCAGCTAGGTTTCAATGCTAATCCAGATATTAATCTTGCGTTTTTAGAGCAAGAGTACAACAACTTAGTAGGTATGATGGCGTCTGGTCAGGTAACACCTGAACAGTTAGGTGCACTTGCTTTGGCTTATCCAACAAAAGTGACACTAGTTGAAGATCAGGCAAGTGCCAGTGACTCGGGTCAATTTGGTCTTAAAATTGGTTACTACGCCCCAGAGCTTGGCGAGACTGAGTTTGGCCTTTACTACATGAATTACCATAGTCGCAGACCGCTGATCAGTGGCACAGTTGCTAACTTTACTCAAGAAGCTATTGGTCGTGATCTTGCTCAACTTGGTGGGATAGCAGCGAGTGGCGGCACGGTAGATCGTGAAACCTTATTAGGTTTGGAGACTTTCTCTAAGGCACAAATCGTTTATCCAGAAGATATCCAACTTTATGGATTAAGTTTCAATACTTTAGTGGCTGACACTTCTGTCGCTGGTGAAATTGCTCACCGTATAGATGAGCCACTACAGATTGATGATGTTGAACTGCTTTTTGCTGCAATGCCACAACAACTCGCGAATGCGGGTCTGCGTCCGGATCTTGATGGAATTTCACAAATGAGTGTTGTTGCACCAGGTGAAACGGCAAAAGGTTATATTTTGAGGGATACAACTCAGGCGCAATTTACCTTAACACATCTGTTTGGTCCCACATGGGGCATGAGTAACTTAGTCATGCTGGCTGAAGTGGGTGGTGTGTGGATCCATGATATGCCAGATGAAGATGTGTTGCGCTTAAATGGCCCTGGAACGGGTCGCTCTGGTGGTAACCCTGATATGCCAGGGATCATCCAAGCGCTGCAGGATGGTGTTGAGACAAATCCTTTCCCAACCGATTTTGCATGGGGTTATCGTTTAGTCGCAAAAGCGGATTACAATAATTTGTTTGCCGGTGTAAACATGTCTCCTCGAATCATCTTCTCTCACGATGTCGATGGTATCACTCCGGATCCTATGTTCTTGTTTACTGAAGGCAAGAAATCTGTATCTGTTGGTGTTAACTTTGATTATCAGAGTCGCTGGGGTGCTGATTTCTCTTACAACAGCTTCTTCGGTGGTGTAGGAACAACTAACCAGATGTCTGACCGTGATTACGTGTCATTTAACATCAAGTATTCAATCTAAATCACAAGGACAATAATAATGAATAAACTTGGGATATTGTCGGCTGCTGTGATGGTTGCACTAAGTGCTCCAAGCGCATTAGCCAAAGTAAGCGAGGCTGAGGCTGCAAAGCTTGGTACGGAGCTAACGCCTATGGGTGGAGTCAAAGCGGCGAATGCCGATGGTTCTATTCCGGCTTGGGATGGTGGGATTAAATCTGCTATTGCGGGATATGAGAAGGGGATGCATCATCCTGATCCTTTCTCGCAAGATAAGATTGAGTTCACTATCACTAATGCTAATAAAGATAAGTATAAGGCTAACCTTAGTGAAGGTCAGATGAAGCTTTTTGAGCTTTATCCTGATACTTATAAAATGAACGTTTATCAGACGCGTCGTACGGCATCTGTTCCGCAGTTTGTTTATGATGCAACTAAAGCTAATGCGACTCGAGCTGAACTTGTTTCTGAAGGTAACGGCGTTAAAGGTGCTTCAATAGGAGTTCCTTTCCCGATACCGCAAAATGGTTTAGAGGTCATTTGGAACCATGTATTGCGTTTTCGTGGTGTCGATGTCGAAACGGCCCGAAGTCAAGCTGCACCAACCGCTGGCGGTAGTTATACATTGGTTGAGACATCAGAGGAAATTAGATTTCAGTACTCTCGTCCTGAAATGACCCTCGATCAGTTGAACGCAACCAATACCTTGTTTTACTTCAAGCAAGTTGTGACTCAACCAGCGCGTTTGGCAGGTACAGCTCTACTGGTAAAAGAGACAATGGATCAGGAAGCTTTACCTCGTCAAGCTTGGACCTATAACACAGGTCAGAGGCGAGTACGTAAAGCGCCTAATGTCGCATTTGACACTCCAGGTTCAGTTTCTGATGGCCTTAGAACAACCGATGATTTTGATATGTTTAATGGCTCTCCAGTGCGTTATAACTGGGAGTTGATCGGTAAACAAGAGGTGTATATTCCCTATAACGATTACAAGTTGCATTCAGACAAACTGGAGTATGATCAAATTGTTCATCCCGGTCATATCAATCCTGAATTTGTTCGTTGGGAAAAACACCGCGTATGGGTTGTTAAAGCTCAGCTGAAAGAGGGAATGCGCCATATCTATAAGACGCGTATTTTCTATATTGATGAAGATTCTTGGCAGGTATCATTAGCTGATATGTATGATAACCGTGATGAGTTATATCGTGTTGCTGTTGCGCATGGTCTTAACTATTACGAAGTTCCTACCCATTGGAGTACATTGGAAGTTTTCCATGATCTTCAATCACGTCGATATCTCGCAATGGGGCTCGATAACGAAGGTCGTATGTATAACTTTGATGCGAAATTGAGTGAAGCTAACTTCACCCCTGCAGCACTAAGACGTGCTGGCATTCGTTAACTCTCTCCGATACAACAGGGGCACGTAAATGTGCCCCTCTATCTCTTAAGGAAGTCTGTATGTTGTCTAGCATGCTTCGATTGATCCCAATCATTTTATTTACGGCGTTCTTGTCACCTATATCTGTGGTGGCCAGCGACTCTTTTAGTTTAAAGAATCAAATTCAACCTTTGGCTATTAAGTCAAATATTCTCGATATAGCCGTTAAAGGTGAGACCATGGTGGCTGTTGGTGAGCGCGGTCATATTTTTGTTTTTGATGAGCAAAATACGCCCAAGTGGCGTCAAGTTCTATCACCAATATCATCACACCTCACGAAAGTTTTTTTTATTACCCCTAAACGTGGCTGGGCAGTGGGCCATGACGCAACTATTGTTCACACTCAGGATGCTGGTTTAACCTGGCAAGTTCAAAATATCTCTCCAGAGGTTGAGAAACCACTATTAGATGTACTCTTTTTTGACGAAAACAATGGTGTTGCGGTTGGTGCATATGGTCTGTTCTACCGCACCAGTAACGGTGGTGATGAGTGGACTCCTGAATATCATGAAGAGTTGCTGTTTGAAGAGGATGTCGCTTACTTAGCAGAGTTAAAAGCGGAAGATGAAGCGTTATATCTTAGTGAGCGTAGCGCGCTACTGCCACATTTTAATCGTATTATAGCCACTAAAGATGGTCGTCTTATTATGGTTGGTGAGCTTGGCCTTGTATCGGTATCTAATGATCGTGGCTTTCACTGGCAGAAACTTAATTTTATCTATGAAGGGTCGCTGTTTAATGTTATCGAATCAAAGCATCGCTTTTATGTGATGGGACTGCGAGGTCACCTATTTCAAACCGCAACGGATTTGGCTCAATGGAATGAAATTATTTTACCAACGGACTCTACCATTAATGGCGCTATGTTGAAAAAAGATGGATCGTTACGTGTAGTTGGTAATGCTGGAATTGTGGTTGATGTTGCTGCCAGTGGGGAAAGTGAGTTGGTTACTCAACGTCAAGGCGAGAATCTAGTTTCAATAGATCGAGATCCTCAGGGGCATGTATGGGTTGCAGGTACTAAAGGCCTCTTCGAACTAAAATAATAGGATCCTTAAGATGTTAGATAAAATGGTTAATGGATTTGAATCCTTTCTATTTCGACACAGAATTTTTGTCATAATCTTGTTTATGCTGACAACTGTTTTTTTAGGGTTTCAAGCAAGTAATTTAAAGATGGATGCGGCATTTATTAAAAATATCCCGCTAAATCATAGTTATATGCATACCTATTTAAAGCATCAAAAGCAGTTTGGTGGTGCGAATAGCATTATGGTGGCAGTTGAAGATACCAGTGGTGATATCTTTAATGAAACATTTTTTGATGCGCTGAAAAATGTTCACGATCAACTTTTCTTTATTCCCGGTGTGGACAGAGCACAGGTGAAATCGCTGTTTTCTCCCTCGACACGTTTTACTGAAGTGGTTGAAGACGGGTTTGCAGGCGGTCCGGTTATACCCGCAGATTTTTCAACGACAGCGGCTGGATTAGCTGTTGTGCGAGGTAATATTGAGAAAGCGGGCATTGTTGGACGCTTAATTGCTGAGGATTATTCAGCTGCTATGGTGTCAGCTCAGTTGATGGATTTTGATCCGCAAACTGGCGAACCTCTCGATACTTTAGCGTTTGCTGAGCAGTTAGAACAAGAGTTACGGGCCCAGTTTGAAAATGAGGATATTAAGATCCACATTATAGGTTTCGCTAAAATGGCGGGCGATGTGGCAGAAGGCGCTAAAGGCGTCATGTTGTTTTTCCTTATCGCTATTTTAGTCACTGCGGTGATGGTTTATCTGTTTTCAAAATCATTAGTACTGACTTTCTTACCTTTAGCTTGTAGCTTAATGGCTGTCATTTGGCAGCTGGGTTTATTGACGGTAGTAGGATTTGGCTTAGATCCTATGTCAATTTTGATCCCGTTTCTGGTGTTCGCTATTGGTGTGAGTCACAGTGTACAGATGATCAACACCGTCAGACGAAGAGTCGCTGATGGAGTGTCGACAAAAGCGGCTGCAGCTTTGGCTTTTCGAAGCTTGTTGATCCCTGGTGGTATTGCGTTACTTTCTGATACGGTAGGGTTTCTGACCTTGTTGGCTATCGATATTGGTATTATTCGTGAATTGGCTATCTCTGCATCTTTGGGTGTTGGAGTGATCATTTTGACCAACCTGATCTTACTTCCTTTACTGATCTCGTATACTCATGTGTCAGTTCCTAAAAAATTAAAAGATGATTCTCAGAGCAAGATTAATCTGCTATGGCGAAAACTTTCGCTTTTTGCTACGCCTAAATACGCAATTTGGGTATTAGTTATCACGGCAATACTCTATGGATTCGGTGCACAGCAGGCGAGTTTGATGAAGGTGGGGGATCTACAAGGTGGCGCGCCGGCATTGCATTTAGACTCAAGATATAATCAAGATACTTTCTATATCACAGATAAATTTTCTATTACCACCGATGTGCTGACAGTGATTGTTGAAGCATTTCCTGAAGCATGCACCTACCATTCAGTGTTAACTCAAATTGATGAGTTTGAATGGGTAATAGGCAATACACCAGGCGTTGAAGCGACGGCAAGCTTGGCTTCGGTGGCTAAACGGGTCAATGCTGGCTTTAACGAAGGTAATCCAAAGTGGCAAGTTTTACCTAGAACGACTGCAAGTCTGGTTCAGGCCGTTGGACGAGTACCGACAACTTCAGGTTTGCTAAACAGTAATTGCTCTGTGATGCCCGTATATCTGTTTTTGAAAGATCATAAAGCAGAAACGATTGAGCTGGTTATTGATAAGGTTAAGGCCCTTGCGGCTGAAATGGATAATGACAAGATAAAGTTTCAGCTAGCTTCCGGTCCAGTAGGTGTTATGGCGGCAACCAATGAGGCCGTAGCTGAAGCACAATTACCTATGATGCTTTATGTTTATGGTGCAGTTTTTGTACTCTGCTTGATTAGCTTTAGATCGTTAAGAGCAACCATTGCGGTAATTTTACCCCTATATGTTGTTTCTACGCTTGCTCAAGCTTTGATGACGCAACTCGATATTGGCTTGGCAGTGAGTACGTTACCTGTAATTGCATTAGGTGTCGGAATCGGTGTTGATTATGGCATCTATATTTTGTCAACCATGGCGGTCAAACTAAGAGATGGTATGAAAGTCCAAGATGCCTATTATGAAGCGTTAGTTGAGAGAGGTAGTGCAGTGATATTTACTGGCCTTACTTTAGCTATTGGTGTGAGTACTTGGTTTTTCTCTGCACTAAAGTTCCAAATGGATATGGGGATCTTGCTCACATTCATGTTTTTAGTGAATATGATGGGCGCAATAATTATTTTGCCTGCAATCGCTGCTTTTTTCTGGCGAAAACCCTGATAGGGGGCATGAACAGGGAGCTTCGGCTCCCTTTTTATTTATATTTTTTTGAATAGTTACGCTTAAATGTCGATTGTTTTGTCATAAAAACAGCTAAAAGCTTGCTGTAACTGGTTTTATAGAGGATCTACCACTAAAATAACACTCGAAAAGTGTTGGTTTTAGTAATAGACTTCGCACATGACCTAGGTCACATTGTTCGGGCCGGTCATTTATACAAGCATCCCAAAAAAATATAAAAGCGCTGCCATAGACCCTAAGGAAACAGCAACATGGCCTTGAAAGATGCAATGCCTTCGGTACTACTAGAAAATGTAGTCAACTTAATTCATTCTAAAGTTCCAAATGTACAAGCAAAGCAAGTTGAACAATTTGCTAATTGCCTTTATGCTCACATGTCTAAAGACGATCTTAAAGCTCGTAATGATAGTGATCTTTATGGGGCAGTATTAAGCCTTTGGAATGCCGCGAACCTTACACTACAAGGTGAGTCACATATTCGGGTATTTAACCCTAGCCAGTCAAAACACGGCTGGCAATCAACGCATTCAATTATTGAAGTTATACAGCCTGATATGCCATTTTTGGTTGATTCAATTATTATGGCTCTAAATCGTTTGGGTATTACTTCCCATATGATTTTACATACACCTCTTTCGATCAAAAGAACAAAAGGAAGTATTTCTCAGGTTAAGTATTGTGATGATACTGATGAAAAATCTGAGAAAGTAGCTATTTTCCTTATTGAAATTGATAGACAAAGTTCAGATAAAGAGATTAAACGATTAGAGAAAGAGCTTGAGTCGGTGTTGAGTGATGTTGCTGCATCTGTTCATGACTGGAAAGCGATGTCTGAAAAACTGAGTTCAACAATCGCTGAGCTTGCAACTCGTCCTTACCCTGGCCACAAACAAGAACTGGAGGAGGCAACAAACTTCCTCAATTACCTTAATGACCACCATTTCACACTGCTCGGATATCGACGCTATGATCTTCGTAAAGTAGCCGGTGATTTAGAGCTGGTACCAGATACGACAACCAGCTTAGGTTTAATGAATATTCCGGGGAAACCTCAGCCGGAAAGTGGGCTGTTACTGTCTAATTTTTCTGAAAGTGCCCGTAAAGAAGCGCTTGATAACAGTTTACTTATTTTAACTAAGAGTAGTGAGAAGAGCCGAGTTCATAGGCCTGCTTACGTTGATTACGTTGGCGTTAAACGTTTCGATAAGCAAGGTAATGTGATTGGTGAAGATAGATTTTTAGGTCTTTATGCTTCAAATTTGTATAACAGAAGCCCACGTGAGATCCCGCTTTTAGCCGAAAAAGTTCAACGTGTATTAGATCGCTCAAACTTAACCCCACGCTCTCATGATTATAAAGCGTTGATGCATATCTTGGAAACACTTCCACGCGATGAGCTTATTCAAGGTAACGTCGAACAGTTAGCCTATGTAGCCCATGGTGTGCTTGAGATGCAAGATCGTGACAAACTTAAGTTGTTCGTTCGTAAAGATGGTTTTGGACGTTTTCTTTCGTGTCTGGTTTATGTCTCTAAAGACAGATACAACACTAAGCTGCGAGAAGATACTCAACGCATTCTAGCTCAGCATTTCAAGACTGATGCAGATGTAGAGTTCACAACTTATTTTTCAGAATCAACGCTTGCACGTACCCATTACATAGTTAAAGTCGATAACAATAATATGGATGTAGATGTGGCCGCTATTGAAAATAATTTAGCTGAAGCAGCACGATCTTGGGAAGATAAACTCAATGATGCTCTAAGCAGTGCTCAGGGTGAAGAATCAGGTACTAGCTTAACAAAACGATATATAAATGCCTTTCCACGCAGCTACAAAGAAGATGTACTACCAAGTTCCGCCGTTGTTGATATCCAGCACCTTGAAGCGCTAGATGATAACCATAAATTGGGTATGCTCTTCTATCAACCACAGGAAACAGCGCTTAATAATAACAAAGTACGTTTGAAGCTTTTCCACAAAGATGAACCTATTCATCTTTCAGACGTATTACCTATGTTAGAAAATTTTGGTCTACGTGTGATCAATGAAAGGCCGTACGAGTTAAAGAATTCCAATAATGATACTTACTGGATCTTAGATTTCTTGATGACGGTGCAGAGAACATCGACTCAAAGTATTGCTGATAGTCAGGTTCGCTTCCAAACCGCCTTGGCCGATGTTTGGAACAAACAGCTCGAAGATGATGGTTTTAACCGTTTAGTGCTTGCGACAACTCTGGGTGGACGTGAAGTTTCGATATTGCGTGCTTACGCTAAATATATGCGTCAGATAGATGCTACTTTTAGCCAAGCTTATATCGAAGAAACCTTTACTCGCTATCCTCAAATAGCAGAGTTACTGGTTAAAATGTTTATCCGTAAGTTTAACCCTAAGCTTAAAACCCGTACTTTAAACAAATTTTTAGAGCAGATTGATTTATGTTTAGAAGAGGTTTCAAGCTTAGATGATGACCGTATTATTCGTCGTTATTTAGATCTCATCAATGCAACGTTAAGAACCAATTTTTATCAGCTTGCAGCAGATGGGAGCGAGAAAGAGTATGTGTCATTCAAGTTTTCACCTGAACTGATACCTGAGATGCCTCGCCCTTTACCTAAGTTTGAAATTTTTGTCTATTCTCCAAGAGTTGAAGGTGTCCACCTTCGTGGTGGCAAAGTAGCTCGTGGTGGCTTACGTTGGTCAGATCGTCGTGAAGATTTCCGTACTGAAGTGCTTGGATTAGTAAAAGCGCAACAAGTCAAAAATACGGTGATTGTCCCCGTAGGCGCTAAAGGTGGTTTTGTCTGTAAGCAGTTGCCAACAGATGGAGGACGTGAAGCCTTCTTTACTGAAGGTCAAGAGTGTTACCGTATATTTATTCGCGCCTTGTTGGATATCTCTGACAATATTATCAACGGTGAAGTGGTACCGCCGCATAATGTTGTTCGCCATGATGAAGATGATCCTTACTTGGTTGTTGCTGCAGATAAAGGTACAGCAACCTTTTCCGATATTGCCAACGAAATCTCTGAGGAGTATAACTTTTGGTTGGGTGATGCGTTCGCATCCGGCGGCAGTAATGGTTACGATCACAAGAAGATGGGGATTACAGCGCGCGGCGCTTGGGAATCGGTGAAGCGTCACTTCCGTGAAATGGGGATTGATTGCCAAACAACAGATTTTACTTGTTTAGCGATTGGCGATATGGCTGGGGATGTGTTTGGTAATGGTATGCTCCTGTCAGAGCATACTCGACTAGTGACAGCATTTAACCATCTACATATATTTATCGACCCAAGTCCTGATGCTGGATCAAGCTATAAAGAGCGTGCTCGTTTGTTTAAATTGCCTCGTTCAAGTTGGGAGGATTACAACAAAGAGTTAATATCAAAAGGTGGTGGCATCTTTATGCGCTCAGCTAAATCAATCACCTTAACGCCTGAAATTAAGAAGATGCTAGGTACTAAAAAAGTGTCTATGACTCCGACGGAACTTTTAAAAGAGTTGTTGAAGATGAAGGTCGACCTTATCTGGAATGGTGGCATTGGCACTTATATGAAAGCCACCAGTGAGAGTCATGCTGAAGTGGGCGATCGAGCTAATGATACATTGCGAGTTAATGGTAATGAAGTACAAGCGAGAATTATTGGTGAAGGAGGTAACTTAGGGTGTACTCAACTTGGTCGTATTGAATATGCGGCTAATGGTGGTCGCATGAATACCGACTTCGTGGATAACGTGGGTGGCGTGGACTGTTCTGATAATGAAGTTAACATCAAGATTTTACTGAATGCCATTGTTGCTGATGGTGAAATGACGTTAAAGCAAAGAAATCGTTTGTTGGTTGATATGACAGATGAAGTGAGTCGTATCGTTTTACAGGACTGTAAAGATCAAACTCGGACAATCTCAGTGACTCAGGTTCGAGGTGCTGAACAACTTAAAGAACAGATCCGCTTTATTCAGTATCTTGAGAAAGAGGGTAAATTAGATCGAGCTCTTGAGTTTTTACCATCTGAAGATGAGCTTGCAGAACGTCTGGCGAATGGTAAACCATTGACTAGACCTGAACTATCTGTGCTAGTAGCATATTCGAAAATGCTGTTAAAGGAACAACTGTTAACACCTGAAATTACCGATGATCCTTTCTTAAGCCAGTTACTGGTCGAGTATTTCCCTCAGCAACTTCAAAAGAAATACAGCGATCGTATGGTAGATCATCCTCTTAGAGCTGAGATCATCGCGACTTCACTTGCCAATGAACTGGTTAATGATTTAGGTCTTAATTTTGTTCAACGTATGCAAGATGAGACAGGTGCCTCAGTTGCTGAAGCTGCTATTTGTTACACTATGGCTCGTGAAGTATTTGGTTTAGCAGGGTTAACTAAAAACATTACATCTCTTAACGGCATTATCCCTGCTGTTGTACAGGGTGAGATGTTGCATCAAATTCGCCGGAATATGCGTCGCGCATGTCGTTGGTTCTTACGCCACAGAAATCGTGGTCAGAGTATTCAACAAACGGTTGAATTTTTTGGTCCAGTATTTGCCGATCTTAAAGCTAATGTTCATAACTACATGGTTCAAGAGGAAGTTGAAGGAATCCGTCATGAGATTGCGGCGTTAATCAAAGAGGGTGTTACAGAAGAGGTTGCAACGAATGTTGTGAATATGAGTACTCTGTTCTCTGCTTTAGATATTGCACAAATTGCGGAATTGGAGACTAAACCTGTCGCTCTCGTGGCTCAGATTTACTTTAAGTTAGGCGCTAATGTTGAATTACACTGGTTCTTAGATCAGATAAGTGCTCAGCCTGTAGCGAACCATTGGCAAGCACTGGCAAGAGCGGCTTTCAGAGAAGAGCTAGATTGGCAACAGCGCTCATTGAGTTCCGTTGTGCTTCGTTCATGCACTGAAACCTGTGATGCAGATACTATTATTGCTCAGTGGATAGACTCGAACCAGAGCTTATTGGAGAGATGGTTTCATATGCTTGCAGATTTCAAGACATCACAAAGTCATGAATTTGCTAAGTTTTCAGTTGCTTTACGTGAACTAAATCTGTTGATCCTTCATTGTGAAGGTCAAAAATAAATAATTATAATGTATATACTCAAATAAACGATAGATACTGAATACTGCATCTTGAGTGGTCTGAGTATTAGCCCTGGCAATTGCTGGGGCTTTTTTCGGTCTAGGAGAAAACATGTTTTACAAACTCGCTCAGAAAGTCATGTTTCAGATGGATCCTGAAAAGGCACATCATTTTGCAATTAATAGTTTAAAGGTTACGGCAAATACGCCTTTAGATTGTTTTTATGCACAGAAAATAGACTCGACTCCAGTTGAATGTATGGGGATAACTTTTCCAAACCCAGTAGGTTTAGCTGCTGGAATGGATAAAGATGGCGAGTGCATAGATGGATTTCATGCAATGGGCTTTGGTCACATTGAAGTCGGCACAGTAACTCCACGACCACAACCAGGTAATGATCTGCCTCGTCTATTTCGATTAAAGCCTGCTAAGGGCATTATCAATAGAATGGGTTTTAACAATAAAGGTGTTGATAACCTGATTGCTAATTTAAAAATGGCAAAATCTGCTGCCTTAATTGGGGTCAATATAGGAAAGAATAAAGACACACCAGTAGAGCAAGGTAAAGATGACTATCTTATCTGTATGGAGAAAGTATATGAGTATGCAACATATATAGCGGTTAATATTTCATCACCAAACACGCCTGGCTTACGTAGTTTACAATATGGTGATCTTTTAGATGATCTATTAGGATCGCTTAAGTCGAAACAGAAAGAACTCGCTGAAAAGTACGGTAAGTACGTCCCTATTGCATTAAAAATAGCGCCGGACCTTTCTGATGAAGAGATTCAAAAAATTGCAGATTCTCTCATTAAAAATGAGTTTGATGGTGCAATTGCGACTAACACAACCTTAAGTCGTGATGGGGTTAGTGGATTAATTAATGCAAATGAAACGGGAGGGCTTAGTGGTAAGCCTTTGAATTTATTGTCAACATCAGTTATTAAAAAATTATCAATTTGCTTGAATGGTCAAATTCCTATTATAGGTGTTGGTGGTATAAATTCTGCGACTGATGCAATGGATAAGCTTGATGCTGGTGCAACTCTGGTACAAATATATTCAGGCTTCATTTATCAGGGCCCTCAACTAATTAAAGATATTGTTGATGCTTGTAGAGTTCGTAAATAAAGCGATCTTAAGTTAGATCTTATTTAGGATCGCACGATCGTTTTATTGATCGCGCGATCTTATGTAACATCTTGTAATATATTTAGATTTTTTTTAATTTGTTTTGATATTGAACAAAATATCTACTATTATCGTAGAGTTTTCAATATAAATGGTAGACATTATGTTATTAATGCCAAAAAGGGATTGGCAATGGAGATATGATGATTCGTATGGGGTATTAAGCGTTTCATTGGGCTCCGAAATGGAATTTCTGACTCCTTATAAATCAAAACTTTTAATTCCTGATGCCTTATCAGAATTGAATTTTAGTGTTGAACACGCTAAATTTTATATTGATTTTGTTGATTTACTTACTAAATCTCTCAACATTTCTGATGCTGTTAAGGTGCAATTAGCGCTGAATGGCACAGCTGCGTATTTTTTGTTAAAACCTCAAATGCCTAAATCTTGGTTTTTCGACACCAGTACTATGTGTGTTTATAGTGAGCTAGGAAAAGTATTTCAGCTCAGGTGCCAAGGGGTAACTGCACAGGTTCTTGTTGTTGAGACTAATATTCAAGCATCTTTGGTTATGATTCTCTCCAAACAGTTAACGCTTAATGCTACTAAGACTTTGATGCAGTTTGAATGCATTAAGGTTATGAATGATAGGTTGCATCCATTAAAAACCAATAGGGCCATTGCAGCTGCGTAATTGATTATGCTGTGCTAGTTTTAGTGTGTATTCTTTTTATAATTAAACTCGTCATTCGGTTTTATTCCTCATCATATTGTTCTAACTTAATCGTTTAATTGAATTCCCCCACGTTTTAAGTCTTAGGTAGCGCAAACTTTGTGTTTATCGTAAGTCATGTGTTACTTATTAATTGTGATGTAAAGTTAGCCATTAAATTCAAAATTGAGTGGCTATAAATGTTCAATTACTGAGCTGTTCACTTGAGCCTAGCAGAAGCAAACTCAATCAGATTGGATGTATCACAACCTAAACTCATAACTTTTTATCATTTTATGTGTCCGACAAGGTATAATGCGTCATTAATTTTTACTGTGTACTTATTCTACTGATGTTAAATTTCTTTGCTGCGGCTCCTAGGGGCTATGAATATGCGTTATCACTCGAGTTAGCAGAACTCGGTGCTTCTGAGATAAAAGAGAGTGTTGCTGGAGTTTACTTTTCAGCTTCTCTTGAATTGGGCTATCGGATAACACTTTGGTCTCGAATTGCGAGTCGGATAATTTTCGTTATCCATAAAGGCCCATGTGAATCACCTGAGCAGCTTTATAATGCGGCTTATGGTATTGATTGGCAGATGCAATTCAATCATCGCAGTACATTTAGCATCGATTTTCATGGCATGGGTGGCTTTATTAATAACACCATGTTTGGCGCACTTAAAATTAAAGATGCTATCGTAGATCGTTTTCGTGATGATGATTGTCCTAGACCTGATGTGGCTCGTGTCGATGCTGATTTTAGAATTGACGCACACTATCGCCGTGGACAAATCACGATTGGTTTGAATTTTTCAGGTCCTGCACTGCATAAGCGTGGTTACCGAGCAACGACTGGCGAAGCTCCGTTAAAAGAGAACTTAGCGGCTAACATGTTAATGCGCAGCGGATGGCAAAAAAATCCTGTGACGTTACTGGATCCTTTTTGTGGTAGCGGTACGATTTTGATTGAAGCTGCCATGATGGCCTGTGATATTGCACCAGGTTTGCATCGAGAGCGTTTTGGATTTGAACATTGGTTAAGACACAATAATAAATATTGGCAAGAGTTGCTTGATGAAGCTAAAGCGAGAGCATCAATAGGTGTGACCCGTTGTAGCACTAAGTTTTATGGCTCTGATATTGATTCACGTATTGTGGCGTTAGCGAAAAAGAATGCTGAGAATGCGGGTGTACTTGATCTTATCGATTTCAGTGTGACCAATGCATTAAATGTAAAAGTACCTGCAGAGACAGGTTATTTAATTACCAATCCACCTTATGGTGAACGTTTAGGTACTGTGACGGCGCTTTTACAACTGTATTATCAGTTGGGTGATAAATTTAAAGCTGAATTTGGGGGCTGGAATCTTGCTGTGTTGAACAGTGATGTCGAACTTTTGTCAGCTTTAAAGTTAAAGGCTGATAAACAGATGAAGATGAATAACGGTGCACTAGAGTGTGCGTTTAATCTTTACACCGTCCATGCAATCAATACTCGTCGTGTCGATCCAGCTAACATCAATCGTGATGGTGATGTTAGTGACATTGCTGTTCCATTTGCGAACCGAGTAAAAAAGAACTTTAAGCAACTTGAAAAGTGGGCTAAGAAAGAGGGCATAGATAGTTACCGTATCTACGATGCCGATCTACCTGACTATAAAGTAGCCATCGATAAGTACCTCGATTATGTTGTTATCCAAGAGTATACGGCGCCTGTCGATATTCCTGAGTCAGTGACTAAACGTCGTCTTACCGATGTGTTGATCACTTTGCCTAGTGCTATTGGTATCAATCCTGAAAATATAATCTTAAAAACACGTGAGAAACAAAAAGGCACGAATCAATATGAAAAGATTCAGGCGAGTAAGCTTGAACTTATTACTACTGAGTATGGTGCCAAGTTCAAGCTTAACCTTAAAGAGTATCTTGATACTGGTTTGTTCCTCGATCATAGATTGACTCGTAAGCTTGTGGGTGAGCTGTCTAAAGGCCGGAAGATGCTCAACCTTTTTGCTTATACGGGCACAGCATCGGTTCATGCGGCGCTTGGCGGTGCAACATCGGTGACGACGGTTGATATGTCAAATACCTATATTAACTGGGCTAAAGAGAACTTTGCTCTCAATGGATTGAATGACAATAAATATGAATTTGTTCAGGCCAATTGTCTAACATGGATTAAGCGTACCCATGACAAGTTCGATTTTATCTTTATTGATCCGCCAACCTTCTCTAACTCGAAGCGCATGGAAGACTCATTTGATGTTGAGAGAGATCATGTAGCCATGTTGACCGATTTAATTAAGATATTAAATCCTGGTGGCGAAATTATTTTCTCCAATAATAAGCGTAAGTTCAAGATGGAAATTGAAGCTTTGAATGCCGTAGGCATTGCAGTTAAAAACATCGATGATAAGACTTTGCCGATGGATTTTAAACGTAATCCTCACATTCACAATACCTGGTTGCTTACACACGGTGGTTAAGACCACCAATTACATTTTGTTTCACACAGATGCTTGCCATTTGTGTGAACTCGCTGCTGCACAGCTCTATCAAACAGAGGTTTTATTCATCCATCAAGATATTTGTGATGATGAGGCCTTAGTTGAGCAATATGGTATACGCATTCCCGTATTAAAACAGATTGATACCAATAAAGAGCTTAATTGGCCTTTTGATATTGATACTTTGAAAGAATTTTTAGGAGTATAACTTGAGTTTAGTTCGTATTAATAATGGTTCGTTAGCTTATGGCTATACACCACTATTGCTAAAAGCGGATTTCACCATTGAAGCTGGTGAACGTGTCTGTATTGTTGGCCGTAATGGTGCTGGCAAATCGAGCTTAATGAAAGTCTTGAGTGGTGATGTGTTACTTGATGAAGGCGAATTTAACATAGCGACAGATGTTAAGGTCAGTCGTTTACAGCAAGATCCACCTAAAGCAGAGCCTGGCACTGTTTATGCCTATATTGCAGCAGGCCTGCAAGAAGTAGGAGAGAAGCTAGAGCGTTATCACCAACTAGCTCATGATGTTGGCAGTGCTGAGCCACAGCAGATGGAGCGCATGCTTAAGCAGATGGAACGTTTGCAAGATGATATTGATCATCTAAATGGTTGGCAGCTTGATAGCCGAATTAATCAAAACTGTGAATTGTTGGGATTAGACCCAGACAGTGCGTTAACTGAACTATCGGGTGGGTGGCAACGTAAAGTTGCGTTGGCCCGAGCACTGGTTAGTGAGCCTGATCTACTGCTGTTAGATGAACCGACTAACCATCTGGATATCGATACGATTGAATGGCTTGAACAGTTCTTAATGAGCTATAAAGGGGCCATCGTTTTTGTGAGCCATGACAGGGGCTTTATTACCAGAATGGCAACTCGAATCGTTGATCTTGATCGCGGCGTGGTCACTTCTTGGCCTGGAAATTATCAGACATATTTAGAGGGTAAAGCTGAGTGGTTGAGAGTAGAAGCTGAGCAAAATGCACACTTCGATAAGAAACTAGCAGAAGAAGAAGTTTGGATCCGCCAAGGTGTCAAAGCGAGACGAACCCGTAATGAGGGTAGGGTACGTGCACTAAAAGCGCTGAGAGATGAGCGAATGGCCAGACTTAACCGTCAAGGCGGTGCGAAGATGGCAGTTGCTGATACTGATCGTTCAGGTAAGTTAGTGTTTGATATCGAAGGCCTTAACTATAACTTACCAGATAAGAACTTAGTTAAAGACTTTACCTCTGCAGTAATGCGTGGCGACCGTATTGCGCTTATTGGGCCAAATGGTTGCGGTAAATCTACCTTGGTTAAACTGTTAATTGGTCAACTAGAAGCTCAATCTGGCACTGTCAAAGTCGGCACTAAACTTGAAATAGCGTATTTTGATCAGTATCGCGAAGCATTGGATCCTGAAAAAACAGTTGAAGAAAACGTTGGTGAAGGCAAGAAGACCATCACCATAAATGGCCAAGACAGACATATCTTAAGTTATTTACAAGATTTTTTGTTCTCGCCTATGAGAGCGAGGACACCAGTTAAAGCGTTGTCTGGTGGAGAGAAAAATAGATTGTTATTGGCTCGTCTGCTGTTAAAACCTGCCAATTTAATTATACTCGATGAGCCAACGAACGATCTGGATATTGAAACTCTGGAGTTGTTAGAATCTTTGCTTACCGATTACCCTGGTACTCTGTTGATTGTAAGCCATGATAGGGCATTTATTGATAATACCGTGACCAGCAGCTGGTGGTTTACAGGTAATGGTGGCTGGAGTGAGTATGTTGGAGGCTATCAAGATGCCGTATCTCAAGGTGCTCGTTTTTATTCTGAGGAACCTCAGGCGATAAACACTGTCCAACCTGCTAAGGTTGAAACTATTACGGTGAAAACTGAATTAAAAGCAAAACCAGAAAAGAAACTGTCCTATAAGTTGCAACGTGAGCTTGAGTTGTTGCCAGCAAAAATGGAACAGTTAGAACAAGAGGTTGAAGCATTACAAGCAGAGATTGGTGCCCCAGAGTTTTATACTCAAGATCAAGATAACATCAACCTCCAACTTGAACAGTTCACAAAAAAAGAACAAGAGTTGGAAGCTTGCTTTGAGCGATGGGAAGAACTTGAGTCGCTTAAGTAATAACAATAACGATAATTAGAATTTGAATTAGTAAGGGAATAGCGTTAATGAAGTTTACATTGGATAAAGCCCTATCATTAGTAGCAGTCGGTGTTATTGGTGCTCTACAGGGAGTACATGCTGCTCCAGTTTATGAGATAACAAACTTAGATGACATCTACAAAGAAGGTGATCTGATTGGTACTCTGCAAAAGACCCGCAATGGTTATGGCATGGCAATTAATGCTGATGGAGAGTCGGTTGCAGTTGCTAAAGGTAGAAAAAAGCTGACGGTTTCTGAAGATGACGATGATGATGGCATTATCGACATCGAAGATGGTATCGCGCCGGAAGAGCGAATTACTTATTCAATAGATAAACCCATTATCGCTAATAATTTCTCTTTTATTGCCAGTGAGTTTGATACTGCAAAACCTTGGTTACCTGTGTTTGATTCGGTCAATGGTACCACTGACCCAACTCTGACAGATCCAGAGATTCCTACTACAGTAAATTCTGTTGATGTCTATTATTATGCTATTAATGATTCAGGCGTTAAAGTTGGCTCTATGACTGCAAAGGAGCGCCAAGAAGAGTATACCGGAACAAATGCAGATCAGGATTTTTGGTATTATCGTGACTTTGAAGAACGTGGTTTTAGCAAGAATAAGGAGGGTATTCAGGTTCAGTTAACTCCCCCTTGTACTTGGTATGAGAAGGATACAGTTTGTGGCAATATAGCTGGTGCGCCTGACGATGAGGATAAAGTCAACATCGGTGGCTACTCTGTTGCTGCTGCAATTAACAGTACAAATCTTGTTGTGGGCTATGTTGGGACTGAGCTATCTAAAGATTCAAAAACCCGTATTAATAGCTGTATAACTGGGGATACTTATCCTACCGATATATGTATTCAAAGAGATCAATATCCAGATTCTAACGGCTTTAGCAATATTAATTATCAAATTCGGGCCAATGTGTGGCAGCTTAATGTTGATGGTAGTGAAATCACAGATACTAAAACACTGCCATTAGGGTTTGAGACCACATCTGAGTCATCATATACAGCCCAAGGGCTTGGTATTAATGACAGTGGAATAGTCGCTGGACGCTCTCATTACAAACGTCCAGGCAATGATGACCGGATATCTTTTGATGCTTTTTACTGGACACCTGACGGTGTTGATGGGGCTTATCAACCCCATTGGGTGTCAATGATAGATGATAAATTCCAATCAATTGCCTATGGTATCAACAATAACGGTATTTTGGTTGGGAGTTACAGACAATATATTGAGGGCTATGTTCGAGATAAGTTCTTCTATTTTGATACTAATAATACTGATAGCGAGATCGTGACACCGAATGATTTTTATAATTCGATTTCAGATCTTGGTAGTAAACCTAAAGATATTAACAACAAAGGACAAGTTGTTGGTTTTATTGAGACGACACACGAAAAAGATAAACCTCGTCCTAAATCGGGTTTTCTTTTTCAATGGGATGAAGATACGAGCAAACATGAGTTTAGTGACTTAAATAAAATTTTGACTTGTGAGTCGAAAGGTTTCATTAAAAATGCTGAAGGTGCTTGGACTCGGGAAGAAGTTGAAGTGACCAGTGGTGGTGTGTTGCTTAAATATAAACAAGATATCAAAGTAGTCGAAGCAAATAGCATCAATGAGAACGGGGTGATTGTAGGCACCGCATTTGTTCGTAAGCCTCTGTATCAACTTGATTCTCTAGGGAACTTAGTAATAGAAAATGGTGAGCCAGTATTCGCTATCGATGGCAATGGTGATCCTCTTACCTCGTATCTCCCTCGAATGGTTGTACTTCAAACTGGCGGAGGGGATGCAGATGAGGCTTGGCTTGCTGCGAACAACTGTGTTGATGACAATGGCGAGGATGAGCATTATGAGCGAAAAGGTGCTGCTAGCTTTGCATGGTTATTTGCTTTGCCTTTACTCTGGTTTCGTAGACGTTTCAAATAAAATCAAGTTATAAAAAATCGAGGCAATAGCCTCGATTTTTTTATTTAAAAAACTCAACAGCTTAAAAAATAACCTCGAAAACTGGTCTGTTTTTGATTGATCTTGGCTGAAAAAAGTTCTATTTATAATATGTGAAGCTAATGCTTCTTTGTATCTAGATCAGAGGGTTTTTGCATGAAAAGACAAAAAAGAGATCGTTTAGATAGGGCTTTTTCGAAAGGATTTCAAGCTGGGGTTGGTGGTCGTTCAAAGGAAAATTGTCCTTATTCGACACTTGACTCTAAGTCACAATGGTTAGGAGGTTGGCGAGAAGGGATAGATGGTCGACTGAGTGGCTTTTTTAACAAATAGTTTAGTTGCTTGCCCTCGTAACTAACTACTCTCTACTTTTTATAAAAGATGAATAGATAGAGTAGAGTTTTGAGGGCTTTTTTATGTTCGTGATTGTTTAATTTACTCTTAAAAAGAGGATGTATCGGTAAATATACCCACTTTTAGATCTTTAGCGCTGTATATTTCACGCCCGTCAACTTCCATAACGGCATCAGCGATTCCCATGACTAATTTACGGTAGACCTTACGCTTAATAGTAAGCTTATAAGTGACTTTTTTAGCTTCTGGTAGCACTTGGCCGGTAAATTTCACTTCACCAACTCCTAGCGCGCGTCCTTTGCCCTCAGCACCCTCCCAGCCTAAAAAGAAACCTACGAGTTGCCACAGTGCATCTAAACCAAGACACCCTGGCATCACAGGGTCTGTTTCAAAGTGACATTTAAAAAACCAAAGATCTGGGTTAATGTCGAGTTCAGCTACAATTTCACCTTTAGCAAACGCTCCACCATCAGCATTAATCTTAATGATACGGTCTATCATCAACATATTATCTATGGGGAGGCGAGGTGAGTCTTTACTAAATAACTTACCATGGCCACAGGCGATAAGATCTTCTTTATTGAAACTGTCTGCTTTACTCATTGTTTACTTCACTCCTGCAATTCGAGGGGCTAAGATTAGCGAACACGTGTACGCTAAACAACTCCGATCAGCTGGAAAATTTCATTTTTTCGAGCAACTTGGCAAAAAAACCAGTTTCTTCATCTTGATAGCCCGCCAATTTAGCCAATCGATCTTGAACTATTCCATATAATGAATCATCAGGAAAGTCGTTATCTTCATCGGGGGTGCCAGCCTTTAAGCTCATCAACAGTTCGACGGCCTCATCAATATGCTCGATGGCATAAAGATGAAATTTACCCGCTTTGACAGATTCAATGATCTTAATATCTAAATTGAGTTGTTGGGTATTCGATTTAGGAATAATTACCCCTTGGCGACCTGTTAGACCTCGGCGTGCACAGAGGTTATAGAAACCCTCGATTTTTTCATTAACACCCCCAATAGCCTGTACATGGCCAAATTGATCTAGCGCACCTGTAACAGCAATACTCTGATCTATTGGTTTTTCAGCAATGGCTGAAATCAAGCTGCAATATTCGGCTAAGGAAGCACTGTCACCATCAATTTCTTGATAAGATTGTTCAAATACAATATTAGCATTGAGGTGTAAAGGGGCATCTTTACCAAATATTCGATAAAGGCAAGCGGATAAAATCATCATACCTTTTGCATGAATATTACCTGCTAATTCTGACTTACGTTCTATATCAGCCACTTCACCATCACCGTAATGTACTGATGCAGTGATCCGTGCAGGCTCCCCATAACAATACTCTACAGTGTCCAGTACCGTTAAGGCGTTAATCTGTCCGACCATAAAGCCGTCAGTAGGCAAACTGATAAACTTATCATCAAAGTTTTGTGCTGATAACATTTCAGACGCACTGTGCCGAAATTGTTGTTGTTTCAATGCGAGTGAAAAATCTTCGGCAGTGATTCGTTCCGTTACACTGTATGCTTTTGCTTGCGCGAGCATTTGCCCTATCAGTCCTGACAATAGAGAGAATCTAAGTTGGTGATCGGCAAGTCGTGCGCTGTAAATAAAAAGAGGGGCAAGTATGGATTGATGAAGTTGAGTATTCACATTAGCAGCAACGGCGATTAACCAAGTGGCATACTCAGTCTCTGAATACTGAACTAAATCTAGTTCATTAACCATTTCACCTAAAATTGGGAATAGTTGTGGAAATCGAGTCTCCTCTACCCAACACACACTAAATTGTATGCTTGATCCTATTAGGATAATTTTACAATTAAGGGGTAAAGCCGGCAGAGATGAATGAACCTTGAATTCCCTTTTAACCAAGATATTCAGAAGTAGCTCCCAAAGTCCCTCCCGCTTCCATAATGATTCGGCACAGATAAACAGGTAGTGGCATTTTGTTAACGCACCAGGTGTATAGTTATCAGCTGAGCTTTTTTGTTTATCATCGATAAACCTTCCTAACAGATCAGAACGTTTAATGTCACCAGAAAGGTATTGGTAGGTTTGATTTTTACACGAGAATGTTTCGTTGTCGGTTTCTGTGCTAGACCAGTTAAGCGTACACTGATTATCATGAGACTCGATATTATATAGATATTGTTCAGCTGGTTTTGTTTTGCTTGTAATTAAGCTTTTAATGAATTCGACTCTATCTACACTGGCAAAATCAGCAAGAAACATATGTTGGTTTGGTGTGTTACAAAGGAGCTCAAATGCATTCAGCACTCTTTCCTGTCCGAGCAACAGAGTTTGTGGAGTATGGTTTAGTTCTGCGAGTGTAGGTAGCTTGTAATGCGGAGACAACGCAGAAACTGGAATGGCAATTGAATTCATATAACAGATGCGACTTAATGATGATTATTTAATAATGGATAGATATTAACACAGCTTGATTGACGTCCATATTCAATTTGTGATCAAACACTCAATAACCTAGGCTTGCTCAAAAAACATACTTTACATGGGTTAAAAAGCATCGAAATGAAGACAAGTTAAGCAATTGAATCTTTTATCTTGGAAAGTGGTTTACATGGGAGGGGGATACTTATATTATTCGTTTCGTTCGGAGGGATGGCAGAGTGGTCGAATGCACCGGTCTTGAAAACCGGCATGGGTTTATAGCCCATCTAGGGTTCAAATCCCTATCCCTCCGCCATATTTAGATAGAGCCCTAGCAGAAATGTTAGGGCTTTTTCGTATCTGAGGTTTATAGCGCAGCACATAGGGGTCAAATCCCTATCCCTCCACCATATTTACCAATTGCATTAAAAGTTTGATCTAATAGAAGCGACTACAATCAATGGACTAGAAATGCATTCTTCTGATGATTTTAAGCTGCTAGCTAAGCAGACTAGCAATGCCCAATTACGAATTAGATACTTAGCACTTTATCATTTCACTCAAGGACAAACTCGCACTAAAACAGCCAACATATTGGGCGTGGCAAGGGGAAGCGTGAATACTTGGGTTACGGCTTATCTTACAAACGGCCTTGAGGCGCTCAATAGTCAGGCAAGAGTGGGAAGAGTTTGCCGCCTAACTGAGGCTCAGTTAGCTGAATTGAATCAATTCATTGTAAGAGATTCAATTAAAAATGAGGGGGGCCGACTAATTGCGGATGATGTCAGACAGTATATATCTAAGGTATTTAATATTGATTATCAACTGCGTAACGTTTATCGCTTACTGCATGCCCAAGGGTTTAGTTGGATAACCAGCCGTTCGAAGCATCCCAAACAATCACAGCAAGCTCAAGATGTTTTTAAAAAACTTCCAACTGGAAACGATCCTTAACATACCTGGGCACCTATCTCTTGATCGCGTTGATGTTTGGTTCCAAGACGAGGCTCGCTTTGGTCAGCAAAACCAAACAACACGTCTATGGGCTAAAACAGGAACAAGACCTAGGGTTGTGAAACAGCAGCAGTTTGAGTACGGCTACTTATTTGGTGCAGTATGTCCAAGCACTGGCCAAACGGAAGCCTTGATCACCCCTTTCGTAAATAAAGAGGCGATGACACTTCATCTGAAGCTTATCTCACAAGTTCCCCCTGATGGACGTCATGCGCTGGTGATCATCGACGGTGCAGGTTGGCATACCATGGACACAGCAGAGCCCTTTAATAATTTATCTTTGCTAAAGTTACCACCCTATTCACCAGAGTTAAATCCAATAGAGCAAGTTTGGCAGTGGCTCAGGCAAAGATGCCTATCTAATAGAACTTTTTCGGGTTTTGATGACATTGTTGAGCAGCTATCCAAAGCATGGAATAGTTTTATTTCAGATAAAAGTAGGGTGAAAGCTTTATGCTGGAGAGATTGGATTAAATTGGTCAATTAGTTAATGCAATTGGTATTAAAGAAAAAAAGGCTACTCGAAAGAGTAGCCTTTTTTCGTTTAAAACTGTTGAATCCTAGGGTTCCTATTATTTAAAGCCAGTTATCCCTGTGCCATATTGAGATTAGGCCGCTAGCAGCAATGCTATAGCAATTCCGCTAATGATGTGATCTTTCAAAGGGAATTTAAAGCCCTGTAGCCAAGGGCTATATTTGCTCCTGCAATACAGACATTCACCACATCCATGTGGCTTGCGGATGCTTGAAGCTAATAGTTATTCTCGGCTCTGGTATCCTCGGTAACTGCTCCTGCGTTACTCTACCTCCTGAATCCATTCAGTCGTGCTTCGCTCTACCTTCTGCATCTGACCTCCAAGGAAGGAGGAAATGTCTCATTTTGTATGGAACAAAATAGACCATGCCGTTGTATATCGAAAGCCTCTAACTCAGCATTAAAGGGCTTTGCTACTTGTTGAACATCAGCCGCACTACGTGAGCCACTCAGGCATTCCACTTTTGCTTTGCATTGACGTAAAAGGGAGCAACCATTTCTTCATCAATGCGCCTTGAATTGAAAACCTGAGAGGCTCTGAATTGATCACTTATTTAGTGGAATTGGTATTTAGTCGCTTTTGTATTCTAGATTAAGTTGCATATCCGCAGGTTTATAGCGCCGATATATAGTTTTTTTTAGATTTATGGGTTGAACCCTGAAATTTCTATTGTTTAAGCCTTCTATCCCTTCGTTATAAATGATCCTTTTCTTTTTAAGGTATTATTTGAGTTTGGGCTTTCTCTTGTTTGATAAATCTTGTTCATTGTTTTTACATTTTTAGCAAGATTTTGATTAATATAAGTAATTAGTTTAATTTATTATAGTTTATTACCTTGGGGAATTACATTTAGCGCTTTCTTATTGCGAGTATATGGGCTAAATTACTTATAAATATGTGATGGGTGGTGTTCGGTTCATCGTTTTACATCGAAGGTAGGTATGATTTGATTTCTGTATATTTAGTCGATGATCATGAGTTAGTCAGAACTGGGATACGACGTATTCTTGAAGATGAGCGAGGCATTAAAGTTGTTGGCGAAGCTGGAGATGGCGAAACTGCCGTACAGTGGAGTCGTAATAATGAAGCAGATGTTATCTTGATGGATATGAATATGCCTGGGATTGGTGGTCTTGAAGCCACACGAAAAATTCTTCGTTATCAATCTCACGCTAAAATAATCGTGTTAACGATTCATACTGAAGATCCTTTTCCAACCAAGGTCATGCAAGCTGGTGCATCTGGCTACTTGACGAAAGGTGCTACGCCACCTGAAGTATTACAAGCCATTCGGCAAGTTGCTCATGGCCAAAGGTACTTATCACCAGAAATTGCACAGCAGATGGCGCTGAGTCAGTTTAATCAAACAGATGAAAATCCATTTAAGACACTTTCTGAACGTGAGTTACAAATTATGATGATGATAACTAACGGTGAAAAAGTAAATGATATTTCTGAGCAGTTAAATCTAAGTCCTAAAACGGTCAATAGTTACCGCTATCGTCTTTTTGCTAAACTTGGGATAAGTGGTGATGTTGAGCTTACGCGTTTAGCTATCCGCTATAAAATGTTAGATGCTGGTCAGTTTTAACCTCTGCTCGTTTGGACATTATGTCAGTTAAGTTTGATGCAAAAGCGTTTCTACAAAGTGTCTCTACATCACCTGGCGTATACCGTATGTACGATGGTGATGGGAGTGTCATTTATGTTGGGAAAGCCAAAGATCTAAAAAAACGACTCAGCTCTTATTTTAGAATAAATATTGCTAACATTAAGACTAAAGTACTCGTATCACACATTACTAATATTGACGTCACTTTAACCCACAGTGAAACCGATGCGTTGCTACTCGAAAATGATTATATCAAGCAGTACATGCCTAAATATAATGTACTGCTCAGAGACGATAAATCTTACCCCTATATTTTTTTAAGTCAGCATCAACATCCCAGGCTGGCATATCACCGTGGTCCTAAACGCCATAAAGGAACCTATTTTGGTCCCTATCCTAATGGAGGGGCAGTAAGAGAAAGTCTGCACTTGATGCAAAAGATTTTTCCGATCAGACAGTGTGAAGATGTTTATTATAAATCCCGTTCACGGCCCTGTTTACAATTCCAAATAGGGCGTTGTAGCGCGCCATGCGTTGCTAAAGTGAGTGATGAGGAATATAAAGAACAAGTTAATCTGGCAAGCTTATTTTTAAAAGGACGGGATCAGCAAGTCATGACTGAACTTGTCTCAAAGATGGAGTCTTCTGCTCAAATTTTAGAGTTTGAGTTAGCCGCCAGGTACAGGGATCAGATTTCGGCGTTAAGAAGAGTGACCGAGCAACAAGAAGTTTCACATGGTTCTGGAGACATGGATGTTATTGGTGCCTACTACGCCTCTGGGGTAGCATGTTTTCACTTACTTTTTATACGTGATGGAAAAATATTTGGTAGTAGAAGCTATTATCCAGTAGTGCCAGCCAAGACTGAGCTGGATGAAGTGTTAAGTTCATTTATGCTGCAGTTTTACCTCAATTCAGATAGTCAAAGAACGATCCCAAAAGAGATATTGTTAAGTCATGATTTTGCCGATCTGCCAGTGTTAGAAGCTGCTATACAACGAGCTCTGGAGAAAAAGGTTGAGATAAAAACCCATGTTAGAAGTGAACGAGCTAAGTTTTTAAAATTGGCAGTAACCAATGCGACGAATGCTGTAAACACTCACTTATCGCATAAAAATACGGTTGAACAACGCTTCTTGCTTTTGGAAGAGGCTATCGAAGTGACCAACCCTATTAATAGAATGGAATGTTTCGACATAAGTCATACCATGGGAGAGAGCACTGTTGCTTCATGTGTTGTCTTTAACCGTGAAGGGCCCAATAAAGCTGAATATCGTCGATATAACATTAAAGGGGTAACGCCTGGAGATGATTATGGTGCGATGAAACAAGCGATAACTCGGCGCTTCGACAATATAGAAAAAACGGGGGAAATTCCTGATATTTTGTTTATTGACGGAGGGTTAGGACAGTTGAGGATTGCACAGAAAATAGTGGATGAGAAGTTTGCTAACTTAGATGTTTCACCATTATTGATAGGTGTTGCAAAAGGTGAGGGTAGAAAGCCGGGTTTAGAAACCTTGATTTATGGAGAAAGTGAACAGTCATTCACTTTACCGGCAGATTCAGGGGCTTTACACCTTATACAACATATTCGAGATGAGTCGCATCGCTTTGCGATTACCGGGCATCGAAATAAACGACAAAAGACGCGTAATACATCGACACTGGAGTCGATTGATGGAATCGGCCCAAAACGTCGTAAAGCTTTACTGCAATACTTAGGAGGAATACAGGAAGTGAAAGGTGCAAGTGTGTCTGAACTGGCAAAAGTACCTGGTATTAGTGTAGAAATGGCGCAAACGATACATGATTCATTTAGAACGTGATTTATCGCGTTCTATTTTGTGCCTAATTTTATTCAAAAGGCTGAGCTGTAAGCCTTTTATCAAAATGTGCTGTTTTATTCCGTACCATAGTACTTCACGATTTTTGTACCAAACTGTGTACAGAATTTTAGCTTTTAGATAGAGAAGGTCTTATGGCTATTATCGACTCTTGGTTAAAAACAACAAACGGACAACTCCAATCAAAGGCGTTTGAACGAAGCGATCGTGATGGGCTGAGTGTTAGGGTTAGCAAGAAAGGTAAAATTACTTTTCAAATGCGATACCGTTACCAAGACAAGCCTATTCGTATTTCAATCGGCTCCTATCCAAATGTAACCTTAAAGTCTGCTCGAGAGGTTTGCGTTGCATACCGTGCAGAACTCGAGAAAGGGTTCGACCCTCGTATTGTTATCCGCGATGAAGCTGTTCAGAAGAATGAGCTAACGACAGCAGTGTTTTTTGAAGAGTGGTTTAAATCAAAATTTGAGATAACGAGAAGTAACATTAAAGAAGATACGTTGCTTGAATATAAGAACGTAGTCCGCAGACATATCTTACCTAAACTCGGAAAATACCCCATAGAACATATCACGTTGAGCAAATGGCTCGATCTCTTTGAGTCGCTAGCGAGTACAGTTCCGTCCGCTGCAAGGCTAGGGCTTGGTGTTTGTCGTCGTGCTTTGAAGTGGGGGGTTAGAAGAAAGCTCATCACAGTTAACCAACTGGCCAATATTGAAGCCAAAGAGGATCTAAATATTACACGTAACACCCGTAAGCGAGTGTTTACCGATGAAGAATTAGCAGTGCTGCTTAGAGCTGTTGAGTTTTGTGATATGGAGCCTAGCAGACGTATATTCATTTTCATGGAGCTATTTTTTGGTTGTCGATCCCATGAATTACGTCTGGCTAAAAAGTCTCATTTTGACTTAGATAGGTTGATTTGGACTGTCCCTCCTGAAAATCACAAAACGGGATCTAAATCTGGTCACTCCATTGTCAGACCAATAATTACAGAGATCGTGCCAATTATTGAGATGCTTAAGGAGTTATCACAAACTGAGTACATGTTTTACTCTAAGGACCTGGTTGGCGAAGTGTTCGAAAAATCGCAGGTTTCTCGGTTTGCGCATACCGTTCAAAACTGGATAAAGCGTAATGAGCCAAACATGGAATTTCCGTATTGGAGTATGCATGATTTACGTAGAACCCAGCGAACCCGCATGTCTAAAATCACCCGCACCGAAGTGGCTGAAACGATGCTGGGTCATAAGCTTGCCGGTATGCAGTCTATTTATGACCATCATGATTATATTGAGGAACAATCTGCTGCTTACACGATTTGGTGGAACCAGCTGCAACGTATCAAGAGTCCTGAAGATCCATCTAGTAATGTGGTCGAATTGAAAATATCCCATTAAGGCTAATGGGGGTCAATGATGATCCGCCTTTGTCGCTTATGTTTCGATTTTAGTGCCCATTATGAGTTACACAGCTGTCAGATTTTTATGGAGTGCTATTAATTTTTGTCTAAATATCCCTAAAATTATGCTTAATCAGTGCACGGCATTCAGGAGATACGAGGCAAGTTTGTTCAACCTGCAAATATGACAGTGCGGTTTTACAAGTAATAATTTAAAGGGGTTATAAATTAATTGCTTATCGATATACGTGCTTATAAGTTTAATCAGATAATCGCCCAAGACGTATATACAAATATTAGCTATAAAATGTATTCTTGTCATTTGGCTTATATAATAATTTCAATATATTAAATATGGTAGTAGGGATTTAGATGGCGAGTATAGAAAGTGCTTTATTAACGGAGTCTTGTGCGTTGTGTAATATCCCTTGGGGTGTGTCAAGACATAGTCCTGAACACATAATTCCAGAGTCTATTGGCGGAAGAAAAACGGTGACAGGATTTATATGTGAGTCTTGCAATAATGACAGTGGTGGAACTTGGGATAAGGAATTGAGTTCACAGCTAAAAAGCTTTTCTGCATTGCTTGGTGTGAAGCGTCAAAAGGGGAAAAAGCCATTTTTTGACTTTCAGACAAGGGCTGGGGAATCTATTAGATTCGAAGTTGATGGGACGTTAAGTTTTACTGGTAAGTCAACAGTAACAGATACTATAGATCCGTCCAAAGGGACTGGAAATGTTTCTGTGAGGGCTAGAACACACGGGCAAGCTGATAAAATAATGGAAGGTCTCAAAAATAAGTATTTAAAAATGGGAGCTAAAACGGTTACTTTTAGTAAACGAGAATCTACTCAGTATTTTCAGCAACAAGTACCCATACAAACATCCTTTGGTGGGGATTTTGCCGGAAAATCGTTAGTGAAATCAGTGTGGGCTCTTGCCGCACTGAGTGAGATTGAGCCTTCATCTTGCGAGAAAGCATATGATTACTTGGTAAATGGCGGTGAGACATGTTTTGGGTATTTTTACAGTAGAGATCTTTTAAGTTCTAGGCCAGCAGATATTATCCACTGCGTCGCTATAAAAGGAGTTCCCTCGAAAGGATTGTTGTTGGGGTATGTGGAATATTTTTCAGTTTTACGGGTGGTTGTGTGTTTGTCGGAAAATTATTCTGGTACTGAATTTATAAATACATATTCCATAAACCCCACAACAGCTGAAGTCCTTGAGCTTGATGTGGATTTAAATTTTGGTGCTCATGAAATAAAAGATATCTATGATCATAAATATTTTGATAATGATGAACTGAAAAATTGTCTAGCCCGCCTTTCTCTGCTGTCATGTCAGAGATCTATAAAGCTAAATTTGCAAAAGTATCTTGAGCAAGTAACTAAAGACGTTTGTATAGAATATGGATTTGACGAAGAGCAAGACCTTACTGATGAAGAATATATGATGTTTTGTAATCGCATTATAGAATTAATCATTCCCTTTTATGAGCGGGAGTTAGGCCTCCAAAGGAAGTCTGCCATGGAGAATAATGATATTATAGAATAAGAGATCGTTTCCGTTTGTGGGCCAAAGTTGACAATACAATCGACAGCGACCTATTTTGCTCGGCTCATTAATGTCTAATTGTTAGTCAACAGAACATTTCTGCAACTGTACTCACATATAACTCAATCCGAGTGATTCTTTTTCTGAAGTTTACATTGAAAGAACCTTCTACCTTCATTTGCTCTAAGCGTATTGAAAAGCTTCAAGGAAATGCTAAGAGTCGTTGTGAATCCACTGAATATTTAAACCTGCTCGCTGTTTGTTCGACTAGACGGTTAAACACCCAATTCACTGTTTTTATTTGATTTATAATCTATATACATATAAATATTCGCAGGAAATCAACTGTTGATATATACTGTATATAAAAACAGTGCTTGGTTGGATTATGCGTGTAATACTATATAAAGCAAGTGCGGGGATCACCGGCTTCGAAAGCCCTGCTACAGATTACAGTCAACTTCCATTAAGTCTTGACGAGCTTCTTATTGAGCATCCTAGCGCGACATTTATCGGTCAAGCGCAGGGCGACTCAATGCAAGGAGTGGGGATTTTTGACGGTGATATTCTTATTGTTGATCGTCATGTTGTGATTAGAAATAACGATGTAGTTGTGGCCAATTACAATGGTGAGTTTGTCTGTAAAATCATTGATACCCGCTCGCGTCAGCTATTGTCTTCAAACGAGTTGCACCAGCCTATTCCCATCCATGAATATGATACTTTCTCTATAGAGGAAGTGGTGACACGTTCTATTCGTTGTCATCGTCCTAGCTCGCTATTAAGTTGTGAATGATATGTTTGCCCTAGTCGATGCCAACTCCTTTTACTGCAGTGCCGAACAAGTCTTTCGCCCTGATTGGCGTGGTAAGCCTATTATTGTTTTATCGAACAACGATGGTTGTGTGGTAGCGGCAAACCGCCAAGCAAAAGAGGCTGGCGTTCCTCGATTTTCGCCGTATTTTCAGATTAAGGTTTTATGTCAACAAAAGAGCGTCATTGCACTTTCTTCAAACTATGAACTTTACGGTGACTTGTCCGCTAAGATGATGCAGGTCATTGGCCGTTTTGCACCTGAGCAGCATGTTTACTCGATAGATGAATCCTTTCTTTCTTTTGCGCATTGTTATCCTGCAATTCCTTGCTTGCATTCACAGGCTCAAGCTATACGTCGCGCTGTTTGGAAAGAGGTGAGATTACCCGTGTGTGTGGGAATCGGTGAAACACTGACGCTAGCCAAAGTAGCTAATCATGCCGCTAAGAAAATTCAAGGCTATGACGGTGTCTGCGTTATCGATAGTGAAGCTAAGCGAATTGAAATTTTACAGCAGTTAGAAACCGCTGACGTGTGGGGGATAGGTCGTCGTTTAAGTAAAAAGCTCACATTAATGAATATCAGGACTGCTTTTGATTTGGCTAAAATGCCGCCTGGTTTAGCGCGTAAGCAATTCAGTATTGAAGTTGAGCGGACTGTAAGGGAGCTAAACGGGCAAATTTGCAAACAATGGGATGAGGCTAGGGCAGATAAAAAGCAGATATTCTCAACGCGAAGTGTCGGTGAGCGGATAACTGACTTTGAACAACTGCATCAAGCCCTTTCTAAACACGCCGCTATTGCTGCTACAAAAGCACGCAAACAAGGCTCAAGCTGTAAGAGTATGCTGGTGTTTGCATCTAATTCACCTTATGACGAAAGGCCACTGAGCTATAAAACAACAATTCACTTCCCTTGCCCAACAGATGATACAACAGAGATAACCGCGGCAGTTTCTAATGTTGTGAGTCAGCTTTATCGCCCTGGCGTTCGTTACTATCGAATTGGTGTGGGCTTGATTGATTTAACCAGTACTCATCATGCCCAGTTAGATCTATTTAATGCATCAAAATCTAACCCCGCACTTATGCGTGTTTATGATGGTATTAATCAACGTTTCGGTACCGATACGCTATTTTTAGCGGCTCAAGGAACAGAGCAAAAGTGGACCATGAGAAGGGATCTACTGACTCCTCAGTACACCACCAATTGGAATAGCCTCCCACAGATTAAGTGCTGAGTATTGTATTGGCTAAACTTGTTTTCACTCTAAATGCCTTAAAGTTATTTAGGGTGGAATATTATTTCTATTCAATTGCTTATGTGGTGACAGCGGTTTGTTTTTCACATAATATATATTTTCAATAATGAGCTGGAAATAGTGGATAGTATTACTTATTCATAACATATCAAGCTATAGGTAGTACTGAATTTGTAAGGCACAAACTACAGAGAAAGTGACCCCGTTTAATCAAGGATATTGATCATGAAACTAAGTTTTGAAGAAATTGAATTATTACAAAAAGCTTTACTTTCACACCGTCGGAAAGTTGAAGAAAAAGATGGTCAAAGTAATCCAGAGTTTTTGGCATCGGCTCAATTAATGGATAAATTGTCTGTTAACCATGATGGTGCAGAGATTAAATTCTTTCCTAAAAGTAATGATAGGGTAATTGATAGCGAGAAGAATGATATTGATAGTGCAATAACATTAAAGCATTTTCCTAATGAAGATAATGCAAGGTTGGTCAAGGCTCTATTAGGATAGGGGCATTATAGATACAACTTAAAGTGAGCTGTTTAGACTTGATTATGTAACTTAATCAAAATCCAGAAGGTAATCTTTTACCTTCTGGATCTTTAGATACTCTGTTTTATGCAGCTTAACTAACGGGTGTTGTAGAGCGGGATGACTCTGCGCTTATGAATGTCTATGATGATATTAATCAACGTTTCGGTACTGATACACTATTTTTAGCGGCTCAAGGGACGGAGCAGAAATGGACCATGCGGCGTGATCTACTCACGCCACAATACACAATCAAGTGGGGATGTGTGCCGCAGATCAAGTGCTGAAAAACTTGGGAGGTAAATCATTTCTTCCCCAAAGTGAGTTTGGAACGATAGACATCTAATTTTACCAACCCTAAGTTTGACTCAGTTTATCTAATCCATATAGAGTGCTTGTATCGATTAAAAACTACCTGATGGACGAGTAGAAGAAGTGAATACATATACACATCATCATATTGAACGCTTTTATAAAAAATTTATAAGTAGAACTTTTGATCAAGATGATGTCGCTATGTTTATAGTATTAGCTAGAGATTACACACCTAAAGGAAGTATCTTTCGCGAGTTTGGTGATTTTTTAGCACACCCTGATGAAAAAAATCGTGGTCTTGTGATCAAATCGTTTCAAGAGGTCATTAATTTTTTTGATGAAAATACACTAGAAACTTTTGCGGGAGCAGAACTGCCAAAAAAAATAAGCTTAGGCATCGGCGCACTTGATGAAGTGATGACTAGTTTATGCGCTATCTTTGCACTGGTTGGAATTGAGCATGAAGTAGAGTCTAGAAACGAACTACGTTTCCGTGATTTTGTTTTTTGTCTGATATTTTTACTTGGGAACTGTCGTTTGAAGATGAATGGTCAACTAGTAAAGATTCAGGTTAAGTACGGCAACGGTCTTTCTCTTTCCATTTCATATGAAAGTGCAAGTTATCAAAGGCATTATCTTTCCTTTAACTTAATGTTGTTATGCGGTGTGTGGCCTCAGAGTATGTCTACCGAGAAGAAACTGAGTGGGTATATTGTTAGGAGATTTTCAAATGGATGTTTGGGAGCTATTCCATACGAGTTAGATGAGCCTTGTTTTGATAAGGACATGCAATCGTTTGAGAGAGGGGTTATTTGGCCTTTAAATGATTATAGATTTTAGCTTGATTCGTTAATACATAATCCACCACTGGACACGACTACACATTCCTAGTCTAAGTTTCTTTTGCCCCTTTATGCGTTACCTCCAGTAATTTGTCCTATGCAGCACTAACCTCTTTGCAATACGTTTCCTCATCAGTCTGAAAGGTAAGGATTTCGTCTAGCGACAACCTCTAAGTTCATCAGTGTTTGCACTTTTATACAGTATTATTGGTTTTGTGCGGTTAACCTCCAAATTATGTGCAATCAGTTCACGGTTAGCTATTGAGTGAAAATAAAAATAGATGTAAATTCAGCAAGATGAAAGTGTGCGACCTTGAATCGCTGAGATAACAGGAAAGCAAAGCGTGCGACTAAGTTTTGCCCCAGTGTATATTGGATGCAATTTAGCTGTGCATGTCTCAATACTTTGTATTAATGAGGTTTATAGTGTTGATGCCCGTGCACGCTTTCCCGAGAGGACTTGGCAAAACACGCAAGTCGTATATACAAATGTTATGTATAAAACCAACAATGTAGTTAATGGTACTTTTTATGTCACCTGAAGTAATGCACTGTTTGAAAAATGAGATGAAAGTTATATGGAGTCATTTTGAGAATAAATACTTAAGCTTCTCACCGGCTCAACAAGCTGTCATATGTGCTGAGATTGAAAAAATGCTGGAAGCATCAAAATTAATAAAAGCTGGAAATTTACTAGCTCAAAAGTTTAATGATTTTTACTTTGAAAATGGTGATGTTTTATTAAATGAGTTCTTACAGTCTTTGTTTGATTGCTTTAAGCAATGGCAAAATCATGATGGGATAGAACTTCAAAAAAGTATTTATGCGCATACAAATCGAGGCACTGATAACTGGTTCCCAGTCGTATTGATCGATCGAAAAATCAGTGAGTGCAAACTCGAAGGTGACGATATAACGCTGTATCGAGGCTGTGACGAAAGCGAATTTGAAACACAAGAATTCAAAAAAAGACAATCCTGGACTAGTGATTTCTCTATAGCCAAAACCTTTGCTTTTCATCATCCATCAAGCAGAGCATTAATTGAAAAAAGAGTTGTGGTAGAAGCTGTAGTAAATAGAAATGATATTCTTTGGGACAGAGGAATTGAATCAGAAATGGTTCTTAAAGAAGGTTTTTCGCCAACATCGTCAACTGTTGCAATGACCTATGATGATTACAAAGCCCAGAGAACAGCATAGCTAGCTCGGTGCAATTTATACATAACAAGTGCGTCAAATGGGACGCCTTCGGCGCCCCTTACGCAGGCGTTATGTGTTTGGCGAGTATTGGATCTAGGTTTGGAGTTAAGAAATAATAATGACTAAAAAAGAAACTCGTTTGAAGCGAAAGAAAATGGCTCGTGCGCATCTAAGAAGCAAGCGAGCAAAATTAGAGAGACTAAAGGCTAGATTGATTCCACGAGTAAGACACATTGATGGTTTTACTAAAGAAACATTTGAAAGTTATTATTCGCGTTGGCATAAATCTCTAAAAAATATACCCGTATGTGTGGTTGAACAATGGGCTTATGAGCACAATGATGAATTTATAGAACATTGGTCAAAGTTATTACCTCGGAAGTGGAAGTTTCATTTGAAAGGTTTAACTACAGAGCAAGTTATGAGTATTCAAATGCTTGAGTGTAATCGTAAAAATTATGAAGCCGCAGGTATACTTTGTATTGATCAAAAATATGCTCAAACTACGCTTTCAAACTATATGTTTGATGAGTATACCTTTCCTAGACCGCTCATCGTTTTTGCAAAGAATGAAGCTTTAACTCATCCAAGAAGCTACGGGGAAGTTGTTTTTGACCAAGAGTTTAACCTTGCAGAGGGGCACACTCGTTTAGGATTGTTTAGAGCTATGCATTCAAGAAACTCGTATTTCATTGAAAAACATGATGTATGGAACATTGAAACAAACACATAACAATCGCCTCAACCTGACTGCCAACCTATGGCATTTTTGGTTCGGTTTGGCTTGGCTTGTGTGATTATGGTGGTCTGTTTGAGTGTGGTGCAGTTGGCAGCAAGTTAAGCGGGCGTTAAGTGCTTATGATGGAATCGCGCAAAACTCTAGTTACAAAGCTAGTTGAGTATATAGCTCCAATTGATGACATTCTGGAAGAGCTCAAGTCATATGGCTGGGATTCAGAAATAGACTTGGTGACTTTAAAGCCATCCCACCTGGTAAATGTACTGGAACGCTTTATCTCCGATGATTTAAGTGATGTTCATGTCAGAGACTGGACTAATGGAATCGAGCATCGAGAGGATATTGGACTTCTTAGTGAGTACAAGGATACATTGGATGAAATGATATTTTGGTTAGCCAATTCAGCTATTAATTATCCAATAACAAAAGACTTAGCTAAACGTGTTATTAAGAGTATACAGTCAAATAATGTGCAGTAAGCACTTAACAAGCGCCTGCAATCTGATCTCCGGCAGTTAAGGCGGGCGTTAGCTGACTATCGAGCTTAAGCACATTTAATTCTGTATATATATGATACTGTTGGGTGTTTCATAACATAAGAAAGGTTTAACATGACAACAGTAGTATCGATGATAAACATGAAAGGTGGTGTAGGTAAAACTACATTAACTTTTAACCTAGCATGGCATTGTGCGTGGAAGAAAAACCTAAAAGTTCTTGCTATCGACCTTGACCCCCAATCTAACCTTAGTCAATATTTTATGGGGGCGGAAAAGTATGTACAGCATCTAGATGATGAAAATAGAACAGTAGTAGACATTTTTGAGCAATTCTCAGCGCCCACTCGAACAAGCGGGGCGCCAACCTCTCTAGTACCTGAAGATGTAATTGTTAACTTGCATCGGTGGACAGATGGAAGCTTAATTGACTTAATTCCATGTCGTTTAGAATTAGCGTGGACCTTGAAAAACCCAACAGATAAATCACATCTCCTACCAAGATTTATATCAACGATCGCGGATGATTATGATCTTATTTTGATTGATTGTGCTCCAACGGAGTCTATTCTAACTACCGCCGCGTATCGTTCAAGCAGGTATGTCTTTGTACCAGTTAAGCCAGAGTTTTTAGCTACAATCGGTTTACCCCTTCTTGTGCGCTCGATTGATGAATTCAAAATGCTACACCATGACCAACAGCTGGATATGGGTGGTATAATATTTAACGGGTTAAGAAGAACAGGTACACCTCCAGAGCAACAACAATCAATGCGTAATGTTAGAAAGCTAGCGAATGAATATGGGTGGTCGGTTTTTGATAGCTCAGCTCATCATTCAGACTCTTATCCAGCAGGTTCGAGGGACAGTAAGCCTATCTTTCAAACAAGTTATGCTCGAGATTATGTTGTCTCTGAGTTCGCTGAAGTTGCAACAGAGTTTTTAGAGGCAATTGGCTATGAATAAAAAGGAACGTCAAGCACTATTGAAGATTCTCTTGGTTCGAGAAGAACTCACTGATAAAGAATTCAATAACGTGATTGAGTTTATTAGAGCTGAGTTGAGTGATGGGCAAGATACTGAAAAAACAATCAAGAAACAATTTTCATCTAAAAAGAAAAGCTGGGACTCTATCACGACATTAATATTGTCACTAAAAGATACGGAAAATGAAAAGTATCAGATTATCAATGGGTTGCATAAGTTAATGCAAGATGGAAGTATCCTAAAAACAGTATCAGAGGCTCGGAAATTTGGTAACGTATTAGGTCTAAAAGATACTAGCAGCCAAAGCAAGTCGGATATTATTTATAATATTATTGAAGCGCTGGTAGGAATGGAAAGTAGAACTGTAGCACAGATGGTCTCCAAGATGGAGACGACAACAGATAAACACGATGAGTCATATCACCGTTTATCCGAATTCATTATCGAATCAGGTAAAGGTGCGTCGTAAGTTCAGCTGACAAGCATTTAAGGGGGACTCTCAACGCTTGGTATTTTTCATTCCATCGTTGGGTTTCGTGTTTATGGCGCATTGGCTTAGTTTCGTGGTAGCGTTGCTCACACATTAACGCGGCGCTACCGTACATCCGATTACTATACTTTTGCTAATACAAATACTAATATGAATTTGCAGAGCTTTAGCACTACGCATTTTTGTCGCCAAATAGCTTAGAACTAGCATTCTAAGACATTTTCAAAAAAGCGTAGTAAGTAAGAGGGGATTTCGATATCCTCTTATTCTAACAACCCAATCTTTTCAAAATCTGACTGCCATCTTTCAATTTGCTTGGTAGCGAATAGGGCACAACCTGCCTCAAATCTGAAATCGATTTCTTCGTTGTACAGTAATCAGTACTGCGAGTTAAAGATTGGCTCATTAAAAATGCGGCTGAATTACCTTTATGGTCATATACGATTTTGTAGTAATCGGATGGAATAGAGTGGACCTCATCCGCTTTAGGCAATCCGTCCATTTGCTTGTTGTACAGAGTGCCAGTAATGACATAAAGGTTTTCTCGAAAGCCTACGGCATCTCTAACCGCTTCTTCTAAATTCTTCCAAGGCCCTTGGTTTAAACCCTTTGCCTGAGGTGTGATGTTGGATAAATAATTCAACGTTGACCAGTATCTACTTCCTACAAAGCTAGCTAAAGGAGCCTGATGGCCTCGGTCAACACCTAGCTTGTTTGATGCGTCAGTGTAGTCACCTTTTTCTAACCGCTCATCCTCTTCGAGTAGCGGATTATTTTTCCAGGTGCGATTGGTTGTATTGCCAAAATTCATCACATCCACTTCATAAGCGACCCAATCAGCGAACTGAGTTTTTTGGCTTTGAGAAAGTGCATACAAACGCTCAAATATTACGACATTGCCTTTAATCTCAAGGCTTGGGCAACCGATAGGGCAGTTCGGGGTGCGAAACTCAGTAGCTTGTAGAGGTACTGAGAACAGGAAAGCTAGCGTTATCCATTTCTTCATTTTAAGGTCCTTTTATTAATGTATAGAGCAAGCTAACACAAACTTTGAGTCGCTTGTATTTTGTTAGAAAAATCAGCTGATTTTTCTCGAATTGGGTTTGATTATAGTTTTATATGTGTTTCTTGTTTTAGGTGGGCATTTTTTCTTGAATTTTGAAAATTATTCTTTAAAAATAATGCTTTACTAAAATATGTATAAATGTGAAAATCAAGTAATACATAAAAATCAATGCTTTAAAAAACAAAAGTAGGATTTCATGTTCAAACGTTGGTTCGATTTACTTTGTCTATCTGTGGTTGCAGCAACTGCACTATATTTTCTCCATCCATTAATTCAAAGTAAAACCTTTTTAGCCTGGACTGATTTTATAACGAAGCAACCATATTTAGTGCAGGCGGCTTTGTACTTTAGTTCTGGATTATTAATTAAGCAGTTGCTAAATGTAACTGGTGACTACAGCATAGAGCAAGAAAGTCCACTTTATGCTCTAAAACGTCTCAAATATCCTCCAGCCCGTTATGCCATCTTCTTGGTTGTAATCCATATAATGCTATACCTTCAATTCAGTGATTTATTGGCTTTTACGATGGTATTAACTTTTTCTTCTGAAATGATCTTATTGTTAATATTCATTTTACTAGGGATAGTTTGGTGTGGTGGGTTTACTATCCCTTTAAGATGGGTTTATGCGAAATTTAGATCAAATACCGTAGCTGAGAAACCAGTGGGTACAGTATGCGTTAATCGGATGAGTGATTGGCTTAATACAGATGATTCTAGTCAAAATTTGGATGATGACTTATTAAATAGAAAGGCATTGGTCGAAAGAATTACTGAAAGGCTAAATAAATCAGGTGGTTGTCATCGTGGTAATCATATGCTTGCTGGTGTGTTTGGTAGTGGTAAATCTAGTGTTATTCACTTTGTTAAAGATCAACTTAGAAAGGAAAATAAAGAGGAATGGCTATTTTGCACATTTGATAGCTGGGGTCGTATCAAAGATGGTTTACATGGACAGAAACTAATTCTTGAAATGATGATTAATGAGATTGGTAGAGTAACAAGTGTTGTAGGGCTACAGGGTCTGCCTGATGCATACCTTGGTGCACTTAGTGGTCTAGGATCAAATTGGAAACGAGTTGTTTCATTTTTAAAGATAACAAACCTTAATCCAGATAAACAGTTGCAAGAAATCGAGTTTATCCTGAATTGTCTAGATCTTAAAATGTTAGTTTGTATCGAGGATTTAGATCGTAATAATGACAGTAAAAACCTGGCTAACGAGATTGCTCCTCTATTGGACAGATTAGTTAAAATAAAGAATGTAAGCTTTATATTCACAATAGGCTATGAAGAACATTTATCTCCAGTTGTTACGAGAGTAACTCAATATCGAGAAGATTTAGTAATTGATGGGTTGAAATTAGAAAGTATTCTAACGGATTTTCGGAAGGAGTGCTTTGTTATTATTGACGATTTTAATCCATTGAGTTATATAGATGGAACTAAGAATCCTGATAGTTGGAAGTTTGTTGAACAGTATGTATCAAGTGCAGACTACGCTTCTACAAATAGAATTTACTTTAACTTTCTTGTCTTATACTTTTCAAGTATAAGAAGTTTAAAATATATTTTAAGAGATGTCATATACTCATGGGAACATTCAAAACTTGCCGGAGAAGTCAATTTTGATGATTTGCTGTTGATGACGATTTTGAAGTTTGAAGAGCCTTTAGCTTATGATTTTATTGTTGAAAATAAAAATATCGTCGGAAAAGGGCTCGGTTTATACAATGATAAAATGCTATTGGAACAGTGGTCTTTAATAGAGGGTGAGTTGAATAACTTAGACTCTGCAAAAGCTATTGTAGGATATATTATTAATTTAAAGTATATGGATAAGTCGGCTAAAATTGGTGGGTTGAATGATAAATCTGGGTTAATGCAGTGTATCGGGGCTAATCGCGATAAGAAATACCTTAATAGTATAATTGCGAATAGTATAGAATTTGGTGAGAAAGGAAATTTATCAGACTTTAAAATTGTCAGCTTTATAAAGTATCTATTAGATAATATGCAGGGCTTAAATTTTGATGACGCTATGGGGATATCTTTGGATAAATATTCACATTTGATTAATCATCCAGACTTCTATAATACGATTAAGCATTTATGTGGAATTATTGATGATAACGTTAAAGATTACTGTATTATATTTTCTAGGTTAGCACTTTATGAGCTTGATGTAATTGTACAGTGTCACGCTGGGGGGGGGGATGATAAGAATAAAATAGTAGATGGAAATCAGGTTTTTTTTAAGTACAGCAACTTGTTAAATCAAGTATTTGAAAGAGTTAAAGGTAAGGTGGAAGGGGACGTTATGTTGATTGATTTATTACAGAAAATAACATCCAAACATGTTGATAAATCCTTATGTGATAATTGGTGGGTTACATATCTTGTGACGTCTAACTATAACGTAACACAATATTCAAAAAACCTATTGGAGTGTTTGTTAAAGCGTGTGCCTTCATTAGATTGTTTACAGTTAGATAATTTAAAGAACATGTTTTATTCTGTTAGGAACGTATGTGGTAGTGATCCCAATACTGCTGATTTATTTATTCTGGATTGTATAATAAAATCGAAATTTTCTAATTGTTGTAAGGTTGATCTATTATATTGGGCAGTAAGCGGGCTGGTAGGAAGTAAAACTTTTAATTGTTACATCGACAACAAAAAACCTGAGTTTATGTCCATTGTAAATTCTGTAAGTGAAGACGAGTTAATAGGAAAGGATATAAAGTTATTTATAATGAAAATTAAAGATAAGTATAATAAAGATAAGCTATTAAAATTTTCTGCGGAAGATAACGATGCCAATTTAGTTACATCTTAAAAGTTAGCGCATTTACTATTTTGGGCATCAGAGAAAATATCATGCACTAAAGGACCAAACTTAGCGTTAATCCCCCCAGAACAGCGCTGCTGGCGTTTGCCATTGGTCGCCCACTTCCTTTAGAAGGTGTGTGGGTTGTTGTTTTAGTTGCTCAAGTCGCTGCACATAGGGATTAGTCATTACTTCACTCCTACAAGTTCATTGCGTTGAGTGGTGTTAAGTTGATCCGAGTCGATCCACTTTGGTGTTACTTGTTGAATCACCCATTCATAGATAGCTTTTTTAGTTTTAGGGTTCACTTTCCCAGTATCTATTCTATGCCTAATACTTAAGTCTCTATGAAGCTCTTGCTTGTTCGCTAGCTCGATATACGTGTTACATAAGGTTGGCGTTGATAGTGAATAGCTCAAGCGAACGGCTTTCATTTTCTTAAACTTGATAAGGGTATTCCGTTTAACCAGCGCTTCATATTCGTCTTCAGTTAGCTCTTTGGCAGGCTTACCTTTGACCTTTTTACCGAATCTTTTGGTTGTTTTAAGGGCATCTTTCTTAGCTGCTGTCATTGAAATACCGTATACGTAGAACATAACGCCTCCTAATCAACATTGAAGCAGGATTGCATTGAGCTTCTGGGCATGAAGAATGGCTTTGTCCTTTTGACTGACAAAGCGTCCCCCAAGTAAAATCCAGCCGTGTTTATGTGCTTTCACTGTCGCTTTACCGACGAGAATATCGCCATGCTCACATTTATCTTCAGGCGGTATTTCGACGACGTTTGATGTCATTAGAACGTTTGTGTTTCTTGCTCTACCCATGAGATCACCTCCGATAGTCTGTAGCGACCAGGGAAAGGCTCGGTTGTTGTTTCTGGGAACCCTGGCTTTTCTGCGAGTCGATAAACCGTACTTCTGCTTATCCCAAGCACTCGGGCTAGTTGAGTCTTGTTGAAATACTCTTGTGTACTAGATCCTTTCTCTTTGTGAGCTTTGAGTTCTTTATCAAACATGGTTCTCTCCTTACGGTATTTAGGTCAGAGGCTGCAATTGGCAGCTAGAATTCAGGCCACTTCACCTGTTTCGGTATCTACAGGAGCAAACTCACGCTGACGTTTTTTAAAGTCGGCACCTAAGCTTTTGCGCTCCTCAGGGGTAATGAGACTGGCTTTAAATTTCTTTGCGACTTCAAAGCCGACTTCGTTGAGTTCATCAAGATTGCTCACTGATAGAATTGCCAATACCAGTTCATCAAATACACGATTGTTCTTCTCAACTGGATCTATGACGTCACCGCTTAGGACTTGGTCTAACTTGGATTTATGGCCGTTGCTGTTTGCTTGCGGGTTAAGTTCACGCTCTTTAATAGGGGAGACTTGCAGTTCATCACTTGAGTACACACCCAAAATCACGGCTGGTGCGTAAAGGCGAGCCCAGTATTTTACGGCTAAATATGCGGCCTGTTGTTTTGGGGCCGTCATCCATAAAGGGGAATTCTTAGTGGTCACATTGGCAGGGAATAGGGGCTCTCCCCATTGGATCTCTGTTTCGCCAGCAAGTATGGCCCCCACTTGAACCCAGCTGTCTGGCGTGATCTTGGTGCCTTTGTTAACATTGACGCCTGCAGTATTACTCGATACGACGCCTACATTGTCACCGTCAACTTGCCAACCGCCACCATATTGATAGTGGAAACGTCCATTTATGGCTTTGCTTGAAGAAATCACAGCATTAACTAATTGTGCTTCGTAACCTAAGACACCGTTAACCAAATGGGTTTTCTGTGCGACGGCGTAAGGGTTCATTTTCCACTGCGCGGCTTGCATCACGATTGCCATACAATCGGCGGGAGATCCTTGAAGATGTTTAGGGACGGTCACTTTTCCTTCACTCATAAGGTGGGCTAAGTTGCTCATCTGCTGCATAGCTTCAATGTTCAACACCATGTCGGTAGTGCTGGCGATGCTAGGGCGATCTATTGCTATTTGATTATCCATTATGCTGCGTGCTCCATGTTGTTTTCAGCTTCAAGCTGTTCGAGTTCATCTAATTCCCAGTTATTGAGTGAAACCATAACGGCTTCGTTGGTGTATGCAGGCCAGATGTTTGATTCCATGCATTGGGCTAGTTCGCGCATGGCTTTACGATATTTGAGATAGCCGAGGCGTTTTGTTTTAACGTTAAACACAACGGGTGCAGTGATAACAAAGGGTCGGCTTGACTCAATAACGAAAAAGACAAATTCATTGGCACCACTCACATCGGTATAGAGGGCGTCTTGAATGTGGTAACCAAGCTTCTTGGCTTTAGCACCAAAGAAACGTGGATCTGCACTGGCGTCACTTTTGAGATCAACAATCAGATCGTCAATTTGATAATCGGGACGGCATTTGATTATCAAGCCCGTTTTATCGCGTTTAAAGATGCTGCGTTCAGCAACACCCCCAGTTGATAGGGCTTTAGCGGTAGGGTTGGATTTAAGCGATTGACGTAAGATGGGCATATCGTCCCATTGATCTTGAGTCAGTACTATTTGCCCAGCTTCATCTGCATCTGCTTTAACTGCTTTCCAGTCGTTACCAGCACGGCGCTTAATGCTGTCTGGTTGACGAACGTAGCTGCTATCGAATAACCAAGGTTCAAGGACAACGGTATGTATTGCTTTCCCCATATCGAAGTATGATTTTTCGCTTTGTGGGATAAGCCCATCGATATACTTGGCTTTGTACTTTTGTGGACATTCGATGAATAGCTTTAGTTTGCTGCAGCTGACACCAATAACGGCGTGATAAGTGGTGTCGGGTAAGTCATCGATGATGAGCTTTTCACCTAGCTTTAATAGCTCTAAACGGGCATTAAGGCTATCGACTGTCCAGTGACATTGAGTCATAAAACCGGCAAAGGGATCATCTTGTTCAGTCAGTTGAACGTGAACCTCTTCCTTTATTACAGTTGTTTCGGTATCCGCTGTGTCAGTAACGGTAATGTCTGCATCTTCATCAGTGACTTCAACAAAAGAAGAAGCGATGTTCTTTTTAAAATGACTTCGGTTGTAATCTTCACTTCTCAAAAACGCTTCTGCAGTGCGTTCGGCCTCGGCCAGTTCGTTAGCATCCACGATATATGACAGCTCGAAGATATTTTTAGGTGCCTTAGCCATGGGTTTGAAAGTGAGTTTAAAGCGTTTGAGAGTGAGCATTGAGCTAGTCATAGTCGACTCCATTATCTAGTTGGGCCTGTAGCAAATCAGGTGCGATAACGTTGGCAAGGCGATTGAGCTCAGTGTCAATGATTGACTCGACAGCTGAATTCATTCTGTTTGAATAATGTTCTAGGTAGGCGGTTGTAACGACTTGCTGCAATTCCCCATCTTCAGCCAGCGACTCAATCACGGTATAAATGCTGTGTCCTTCAACGGTTTCGCCTAAATCAAAGAGTTTCAAAATCCATTCGGCTTTTGCTGAGATAGCTTCTGACTTAGCTTCTTGATAGCAGCTTTGTGTAAGTCGGCAGTTTTCTGATGAATAGCTGAGTTCTTGCATGCGATTAAGCAACATGTTGACCTCCAGTTACAAAAGGAAATTGGCTAGTGGTGTTATTTACAGCGTCATAAATTGAGATTTGATAATTCTGCGAGCTAACTCTGAGGCCAAAATCATCCCCAAGCTTTCCTTTGCAATCAAAGTATTCGCTGTCAAACATTTGTGATGGGTGATTGATATACAAATGCTTTGAAAGTGCTTTAGCTCTTTGAATCACTCTGTGGCAATTGGTTAATGGATCTTTATTCCTACTCGCCATAAGGCATGCAAAGCGAAGTGAAAGTAATAGGCGAAACTCTATCTTCTCTTTTTCCGTTTTTGGGGTTGTAGTTAAAATCATCTCATCCTCACGTTTTGTATTTTAATATACATAATGTATGTTCGCAGTTTGAGTTTGTCAATACAATATGTATAATGAATGTGTTTATGGTTTCAGGCAGCCTTAAAAGTTGGTACGATTTGATCTAGTTTGATTAAATAAGAGTAAATAATTTATGAATGTAACAGTCGTGGGAATACATAATGTTGCTGTGAGTTTGGTGGAAGAGGAAAGCTCTAAACCTGAGATAGATAACACAAGTTCAACATCAACCAAGCCATCGAGTTCTGAAGACTCTGTTACTTTATCCAGTGAGGCTATTTCTCTTTTAGAGCTAGAGGTAAATATGATGGGGAATGGAAGCGGGAATGAACCACCAAGCATAAATAAACCTTTAGTATCAGAGATTAAAGGGAATGGGAGTGGGAATGAACCACCTAATTAATTATTAAATACTTCTATCGGTCCTATTCTAAGTGGGGTGTACTGTGAATAATGGAATATGGAATTTAGCTCTTTATCAGAATGGGCTTATGATTTTTATTGGATATGTTTTTTGTTTTATTTTTTGGCTATTTAAAAATCGAACCGTAAATTCATTTTTTATTTGCTTCATGGTTTGGGTTTTCGCAAACTTGCTAATGAATATCATTGAACCATCTTTGTATCGAGCAACGGGGAATGTTCATTTAGACCGATTTATATGGTATTTTAGTTTTGCATTTATCGATTTTATAGCTATTTATACCATTTATAGATGGCATAAATTTGAAAAGTTGAATTACAATCGTGACAGTATTGTAGTATGTTTGCTGTTAGCTATTTTAATGTTTTTACAGATGGTGAGATATATTGAGCGGCAAGTATTTGGTAGTGATCTATTAAAGGTTATTTACAGTGAGGGGATTCCACTGTTAAATACATTTGCTCTTGTTTATCTTATGTTTTCTTCAACATTACAGGGAAGGAAGTTGAAAAATGTTTAATATAATCACTGTCTCCATCTTCGTTGTCTTCTTTACCTTTGCATTGTATTTTATTTTTAGAATAGTTCAAAAGACTGATATTACATGTTTAGTTGATGATGAAAGTGTGAGTACTGGCGTAAATTGTGAACATTACTATAGCGAACTAATTAAAATAGCGATGGATAGGGCTGCTGCAGAAGAATATAATGATAATATAGTGGAGTATATGCGAACTCTAAAGTTATGTGATGAACGCTTAATAGCGGTCTCAAAAAGAGTTAGGGCCGCTAATAAGTTACACCTAAGGAATGCTAGTTAAAGGAACATGACAACCTAGAAAGTTTCTAACCTGTTGCTTGTTTTATAAAATCCTGAATTTCAATAACTGCTGATATTTTGTCAGTAGATTGATAATCAGCCTTTGATAAAATTCGCGCAGCTTTTAAAATATTATCAGGTCCTACCTTTTCATAAACTTTAAAAAAAACTTCAACATCATCAGTAGAAATTTCAATAGCCCTTGCAAGTAACTTTAATGCGTCAGTTAAGTGCTGCTCTGATATGTCTTGAACATTGTCACGTTGTTTGGTCTCACCCACAGGTATATCTTCACCAAATAGGTCCGACATACTAATATGCAAGAGTTCCGATAACTTGATAAGCCCGTTTAAAGAAGGTTCCCTTCTTCCATTAAAGTAATGACCAATAGCACCTTTGGTGGTCACTCCAAAGATATCAAGGAGGTCACCTTGCTGAATACTATTATGCTTCATAAGCACTTCGGCATTCACTGCCCATTTTGGTTTAGCCATACCCTGAATTAACTCCAAAACACCCATATATATAGTCTCCTTAGATAATACACATTGTATTATATCACCACAACATGACAAAATGTATTGTTTTGGTTTGCCGTTCAGACTATTTGGTGTATATTCGGGTATACAAAATGTATACTTGAGGTCGATTATGACATTAAAAAAATACTATGACAGCTTGTGTCGTCCAGACAGACCAGTGTTTATTTTGCGAATGGAAACGTTGCTAAATAAATCTGAGGCTTCAGTGCGTTCTTATATAAATGGACATCGTACTATTCAGCCTCAAGACGTTCGAAAGATTGTAGAGGCAACTGGCGGGAAGGTGTTTGAGTACCAACTAAGACCTGATGTTTATCCTGTTCCCATAGTTATTAACGCTGTAGAACGAGATGAATGAGCAAGCTCGTAGAAAATTTGGTGACAAAAACAGGTTTCATATTCATGTCGAGGCATTACTCAAGCAAATTTCTGCTGTTCATTTGACTAGATTAGCTGTGTTGATTGAACCGGGGATCCTCGTATGAGTATGGAGTTGATGGTGTTGGCCATGAAAGCGAAGGTCGGTAACAGTGCTAAGAAATTAGTGCTGCTTAAGATTGCCGATAACGCTGATGAAAATGGGGAATGTTGGCCCACCTACGAATCGATAGCAAATCATTGCGAAATGTCGCGTAGAACGGTTATCAGGCATATGGAGCAGATGATTTCAGATGGTATTTTGTCTAAAGAGATTCGCAAAGGGGGACCAAAAGGAAACCGCAGTAATGTGTTCCTGATTTCAATTTCTAAGCTGAAGGATTTAGCCGAAGCAACGGGTGACAATTTGACACCCGTACGGGTGACAGAGGATCACCCCACGGGTGACACAGGATCACCCAGAACTAAAGATCTTAAAGATCTAGATCTTAAAAGATCTTCGTCCGGCACAAGCGCCGAACCAGAAAACACACCCAAATCGAAAAAGTTTGATTACACCGCAGACGATTTGAAACTCAGCGAGTGGATTCTATCCAGGATCAAAATCATCTTGCCCTGTGTCAAACAACCCAACATGAATTCATGGTCAAACACGATCCGTTTGATGCGAGAGATCGACGGACTGACTCACAAACAAATTTCTGAGCAGTTTGATTGGATAAGCCGTGATCCGTTTTGGTCAACCAACATCCTAAGTCCTGAAAAGCTCAGAAAACAATGGGACACCATCACCGCGAGGAGACAGCCACATGGAAAATTTGCAAACAGCAATCAACAGAACCATCGACATGAAAGCGCACTCTTTGAAAGCCCACAAGCAAATCTCGACGCCCTCATGCGCAGATCTGACTCTACGTGACACCATGGCAACGGTGTATTTTTTTTAGCGCTTAAAACGAGTTTATGGCGCGATGTTTGAAATAACATTCCCAACCCAAAACGCATTGTTAGATTCACAAGATGAATGGAAAAGCCTGATAGGCAAACTTGAACGTGAAAACATCGATGCTGGTATTGAACGACTCAAGAGCTTGATGACCGAAGACGTCAATTACAAGTGGCCAAATATCCCTTTGACCATTGGCTTGTGTAAACGCCATAAAACGCATGCGTGTCACAAAGCGAACTTTCCTAAGCTACCTGAACTATCAACGGCACAAATGCAGGAGAATAGAGCTAAAACCCTTCATAAGCTGAAAAAACTTGCTCAGGTACATCCCATTCATTTTGCAATCAAGACAGACGTAACCGAGAGGGTATTGAGCCCTGATGAGTTAGCCATAAAACGTCAACGCCAAGACTTTGAAAGGCAGATTTTGTCTGAAGCTAAGATGAAATATTCGCATTTAAATGCATCATCTCAACGCTAATTAAACACACCTGACCAATGAGATTGCATACGGGGAAGAGCAGGGCAGAACGTGATGCTGTCGAGCTTGATAAACAACGCTGGTTTAAAGCCTGGTCTCAATTGAGACATTACAACCATCATCAGATCTGCAATTGGCTTGAAACATTACCCAAAGACGAACAAAAAGATATGCGACGCCGACTCAATGCTATGCGCGGTACGGTCCAGAGAGTTCATCAACAGAGGCCCAAACCGTGAATGAACTGGCCGTGAACATCGATATGGCGTTGAGCACCATCAAATGAGGTCAATACATTTGGATGAGTATCGTCAATTGGCTAAAGCCAAACCACGAACAGGTAAAAACAAAGGCAACGCTAAGGCACAAGCTGCCAAGCTCGCGCTTGATGTCGCTTTGCACTTACTTGAACTGCCAGCTTATGAAAAAGAAGTGAGGTTTCATCCAGTTCGACAATGGCGTTTTGATTATGCGTGGCCAGATCTAAAAATTGCACTGGAGATACACGGCGGCGTCTTTGCCGATGGCCGTCACAACAGAGGCAAAGGCTTTACCGATGACAGAGTCAAAATGAACTCGGCCCAGCTATTGGGTTGGACCGTCATCGAAGCGACGACTGCACAGGTTAACAATGGGCAAATGTTGCAATGGGTAACGACCGCAATCGAATCCAGGAGTTGTGATGCATCCAATTAGACTGATATCTAAACTGGCGCCAAAGGCCATTAATTATCATTCTGCAGGGCGGGGCAGTGCGATAGATGTGATTGACTGGCGTACGGCAGCGCATGCGTTATCTGGTTTGTCACAAGAGGCAAGTGATTGGGCGTGGTACCGATTTGCAGGACAAGATGACAAACTGCCTAAAGTCGTCCGTGCCTTGACCATGTATGTGACGCTGTTTATCAAAATACGACATTACAAAATTAAACCTGACACACTTACCGGGATAATAAACGTCTCTATTCTAGAGTTCACTCAGCCGTTATGCCGTACCTGCAGTGGCGAGGGTAGCGAACCAATCACTAAAACCGTGTGCAAGCCATGTTGTGGTACGGGTAGACAAGGGATATCCAGACGACAACGCTGCAGTGTCATTGGTATCGACCACAAGAATTACACCAAAAACCATGATGAAGTGTCGAAAGAAATATTACGGTTATTATCAGCGTGGGAGCACGATATTTTTATGAATGTGCGCAAGAAAATGGGTGATATGTTTTAACTAAATTGCGCAAACCAGAAGTGCGCAGAATTGAAACTGCGCACCGTGTGGAGCTGTATGCGGGGTCAAAGACCTAGGATTATCCGATTAGCTACTTTTACATTTCATATTTGTATTTAACGAAACCGCGTTATTACGTGTGAACTCTTGTCCATTACTAAAAATCGCATTAAACGCCAAATATGCAAATGAATTTTCTTGTATAATTATATCGGATAAATTGACAGATATAACAGTATAAAAATTGTAACTTTCACCTGGTTTTATAAGATCCGAGATGTGATTATATGATGGTTTAAACTCTCTCATGGACTTCACTTGTAAATGCCACTCTTGAGGAATTCCCTCCTCACCGGATTTTGAAAAATATAGCAATGAGTTTAACTCATGTTCCCCACCAGAAGATGTGAAAAACACTGTATTAAGATCTTTTGATGGTGTTAATTGTTTTAAAGATACGGATTTTTTACCCGAATTATGAAAGTTATGTGGAAACGCGAGTAACATTTGGCACTGATTGCTCTCATCATCATGAATAAGCGCAGTTTGAACCAGGCCTCCACCCTCTACAATAAAACCATCATTTGCTTTTGATGATTCAAACAGAGCAAAACCACTAATGACTAGAGCTAGGAATGAAAACACTTCTGCTATGCCAACTTCATTTTTAAATTTAATCATATTGACCTTTAACTCGTACTCGTTAATGTCTTAGTATTTGTGCTGCATGGAGGGGCGGTGCTAGATGTCTCCGGCTACTCGATTATGTATCAAACAGCACAGTAGTTTATTGTGCGACAGCATTTTCAGCAATAAATCCAATCTTTTTCATTAGGTTGACCCAAAGTGGATCCGACAGTTCTTTGTTTTTTAATGTCACTAAGTAATGTTCAAGTTCAGACTCTAAAGCTTTCATAAACTTAGTGGCATTAATAATTTTTGTTTCACTACATACAATATTGCCACTACGCCTGATCCGCCAACCACCAGTAGTCTCCGCTTGGTGTAAAATACCGTTTCGAATATGCGGATAGAACTCATCGCCTAGCATTGCAAAGTCCGTTAAATACTTCGATGAGGAAAAGAACTCACTAAAGAGTTCTGTTCCTGATTTGGTCGATTTGTCGGCCCTTTTGGCGTCTGTTGATTTATTTAAGCCTTGCTGCATAGATAACAACGCTTCGATCATAAGGCATGAAACAGCCATCATACTAAAGCCATGTTTAGCTTCATTGCTCTTAAAAGGCTCGAAAAAACGCTCCTGAAAACGTTGCCTTACTAGCTCGACAATACTGTTTTTATCGCCATTTTTTTGAAATTTAGCTATGTCGCTTGAAAATACTGCTGATGATAATTCTACTGTCATAAATACTCTGTTATTTTATACATTTATTGCTACTTAAGGTGGTACACAACTTCGTGTTAAGGGGGAAATCGCCTCACAATGCAAATTTCCTAGCGAATTTACATATATGGATTCAAGTATGAGATTTGCGACGTATTTAATCCCTTGATAGGTCACCGCTCACAATCTTCAACTGTTTATTTTCAGTAAGAAGGCCATTTACCATAGAAGCACTCAGGATAGCTTCAGTGATTTTTGCTCTTTGAATTGAGTTCGACAATTGATTCTGAATTTTAGCGATTATAAGACCTGATGCATCATTACCGCTATCAACATAACTTTGAAGTAAAGTTAATGTTTGTCTTAGAGCACAGATAGAGGCGTAAAAACGCACGATTTGTTCCGAATATACTGGACCCAATTGGCCTATTTGACCAATATACGCATCATATATTTTGGGTTCAAAAAATACCGACTGAGCTATTGATTTGCCAATTAATTCAGGCTTCTCGGTGTGCTTTACAAAAACGGCTAAATTTGATTCCAACTGACGTAAGTAAACACGAATTTCAGCACGATACGCAGAAATCATTCCTAATTTTTCAAGTCGCTGACTATTTCTTGCTGTTACTGTTGCAATACGAGAAACAACAAGCTGCACAAAAAGAGCACTTAAAAGCCCTAATACAGCGCTAATAACGGCCAATGTCACTTTACTATCTAATAGTTCCAACATATACATCACAAACAAATACTTAGTGCGACCATTATCAGCTAATTCAAACTGTAAAAGTAGTGCTTTCTATGCGCTGTTTGCAGTGTATAAATTGCTTGTTATGAAATCGTGCTGATGATTGCGCCCAATTGAGCCAACAAACCAGTTGCAACCAAACTTCCAGTACTTCCTTCTATAATGTTGCGAACACTTTTTAAGCACTCTGCAAGTATAACTTTCTTAGGTTTAGGGGAAGCTAACTGATTATCAATAGTCGCTATTTCAGCTTCAATTTCGGCTTGATCGTCCTGTTTTAAATTTAACTGACCTACAGACGATTTTAAAAACTCAACAAATTGGGCTATGTCATCGTTGCTAATTGTAAATTCGAGCGACTGCTGCGAGTTGTCTGATACCTGTTGCAGCTGAGAGTTTTGCATACTGCCAATATTATTAGTAATTTTATAAGTAACGCTTTCAGCTGCTTGCTTCTCATTATTTGAAAAGGTCATGCCTTCACCCTTAATACCTTTTTGTTCGAGTTCCAAAGCCCAATTAAGAACTTCATTTCTCAATGAATCTAAGATTTTATGGATTTGGTTAATACCAATTTGAAGCACTGGTTCCATTGGTAAATCCATTCCCCGCATAAGATCTTCGCGAATTTGTGAATGAAAGTTCATATCCAAAGTTCCTGATTCATTTGACTTTACAAGGCTCTCTAGTTCCGAAATAGAGTGACTTATACGCCTAGACGACAGGTAGTCAGCGAGTTCAGGATCATTAACATGGAAAGGTATTAAACCTCTCATGGGATTCTGTACTTTTAGTGATCCATAAATCTGTCGGTATTCGGGAAGCTCATTTTCAGCAACAGTGTAACCATTGAGTTCTTGCCGAAGCCATTTCTCGATATCATCGACACCTAACTTTCTAGAAACCACGAGAGCTTTTCTAAGCAGGTTGGAGATATCGAAATTATTGTCTAAAGCATCTCGTTGCAGTTCAAGTACTAAGCCTGACATTCAAAATATTCCTCTTGTTTCATAATCTGTATAATGCGCATGTTCGGCTTCCAAATAACTCGTTAATCAAAAGCTAAAATATAGCTGGCGAAAATTAGCGACTAATGAGCAAAGGCAAATTTTCTTAGTTTAATTATTGGGATGAAGGTGACAGATTCACTCGTCATGTCCATATTTGTTATGAACTGATTACCTACTTGCCGCCTTACAAACACCGCAAACTCGATAACCATTAAAAGCGCTTGTGGTAAGAATTTTTGAATCTTTTGAGTCAAAACACGCTGTACAATATAGTCGAGTATTATCACCATCAAAATAGTAGCAACCACATTTAATTTCTGGTTTTTCAACTGGGTTTTTATGATTCTTTAGTACGAGATTCTCTTCTCTGAGCGTTGCAATTTGCTCTTTTAAATCGGCAGCAGCTAATTTAGCGTCAGCGATTTCCATGCTTAAGTCTGCTAATAAGTTCTTAAACTCCGCTTCCTTAACGTTCTCTGAAATATCCTTCAATCGCTTTAAAAGAGTTAAAGAGTTGTTAATCGGTGAGATTATATCCATCACTTTCCTTTCCTGTATAACTAATTGTTAATTAAAGTGAAACCGGTGATTTCGTTTTTTATAGTAATGTCGAAACTGAAACGTTTTGAGCCACTATTGAACAATTCCTTACATTTCTTTTAACTCGATACTCATCTCGTAAGTCATTAACTTTACATTATTATTCGTTTCTGTGGCTTGAGAAAGACTTTCATCGATTTCCCCCGCAATAATCAAACCTTGTATCACCTTGTCGGGGAACTCTCTTTTAATTAAGCCCATATACATTGATAACTGTCCGAAAACCTTAAAATCTGCTTTCCCAGATTTTAACTCGATAACTAGTAATGAATTATCGGTTTTATGTTCCAATAGTACGTCGATTCGGCGGGTCTCAATTTTGAATTCAACACCAATAGTTAAACCACCATATATTTGATACTCGGGAAACAGATAAAGAATTTGCTTGCAAAGTGTCTTTTGCAAGTCTTTCTCATAAGCAAAGTTTAGAGATTCGAAATTACTTTGGATATTCTGTGTTTGTATTGAACGATTAGCAAAAACCTGCTGTTCAAGGGATTCGCTAACTGCCTTCCAGCATAAGGCTCGTTCATCAGATGTAGAATCCGATTCCTTAACAAAATCTTCGATAGATTGCATTAGGATTGAGTCTTGAATTTTATGAAGCATCTTCTGGTACATGGAAAGTGCTTTTCTAACAGGTAATGATTGCTCAGTTACAAATGGAGCAAATTTACCGCGAGTAGAATATAGCTTTGATATTTTCTCAAAAGATGACGTATTTGTATCATATATGTCAACGGGCATGCTAACTTGCTGTGAGTAATGTTTTGATATGACATTGATTGATTCCACGTACTCACCAGACTTAGAGCCGACCTGATTTTGTTCAAGGAAACTTTCAAATTGTTCTCTCATGTAAATCCCTAATTGTTAAGCATAACGGCATGTTATCTAGAACTCCGATAAACACTCCATGACCCACTAAATAATTCATATAAAAGTATTGTAATTTTAGTTGGTTACCAATGATTTTATTGTGAAGTTAGTATCGTTGTTGCAAGATAAACCGAGAACCTTAGTGTCTTGCCAAACTCTCATGAATGGTCAGATAAATTAGTGTGACTTTATTTTGATTTACTGTGACTCACATCACAAGGAATTGGCCTGTAATCTATAAAAACATGTGGAGTGGGTAGGGTATGTGTGTAATTGAATGTTGATGTTAAAACATTTTATGGCAAAAGCGTTTAGAGCGGAGATAGAAAGGTTCTTTTTCAAAGATGTGGGAATGTTGTTTTATGATTTAGTAATTAAGTGTATGAAATTCTTAGTAATAATTATATCCATGGTTAGATATATAGGAATAAAATATGTTGTTAGAGCAAATGCCTGAATATTTACTACCGACTTTAGCAGCATGGCCTCAACCATGGTATGAAGTCGGTTTATGGCAAATGTATGAGCTAAAACTTTGCAAAGACGGCTCTTTAAAGTGGTATCTTGGAACAAAGTATATGAAGGCTGAGGTCTATAACTCATATAAATTAGCGGTTGAAGCAGCTATAGATAAAAATATCGAACTCTCAGAAAAACCTACAAACCTTGATTTATCTATCAGTGAAAAAGATTCTTTACTTCTAAAAATTGAAAAAGAAGTAACCAGACAAAGCCGGCTGTTTGGTGAAGAACAGCTTATGCTTTCAGAAGGTATCCGTAGGCATTTGGAAACCCCTCGTCCCTTAGCCAAGGACATTGTCTTACCAGATAATTGTGAAAGTTTTTTAGATTCATTAATGAATATATTGAATGAAACTCCATATATAAATTTTGTGCGACTTAAAAATGATGGAACAAGCTTACGAAGAGGAAAAGGGAATGACTGGTCAACTACAGCAAAACATACTAAACAAACAGCCAAGTATTTCTATAGAGAAAAAATTGCTGCTGCATTCGGCTTGAATGGAGCTGGAAACTGGGGGATAACTAAATCTAAGATTCGAGAAATGCTACTCCCAAGAGCAAATCAATTACTCCAATTGGCTAGCGTGAAACGAATGCTTGCCGAAGCTGAACAACAAGGCAAAAAGGTTGTCGTAGCATCGGGTTATGTATTTTGGTTTGAAGAAAGTGACAATGTTGGCTGGATAGTAAAAGAAGTTAGTTATTCTGACGCTGAAAAGTCTGGAAACATACTTTGGAAAAAAGGAACTATTCTGTCGAAAAACCACGGACGTATCGTTGTATTACCTTATGTAAAAGATAATGGGGAATTCGTTCAAGGTCATACAAAGAATGCGCCACATGATGGACAAGCCAAACCAAGACATTCTAAAGAATACGTAGAACTCCCATACGAGATTCTAAATAATGACCTGATGATTGGATTGTTTGGTGAACTAAAATATGAGTAACTAAAAATATTTACGGTATAGCTATAACGAGAAAAGCGCTAACGCTTAAGCTCTCTTTTAACGGGCTCTTCTTCCGTTGCACCACAATCGGCACACATCCAGCTATATAGCGTCTCAGTTACGCGTGAACTATTACAAACGGGGCATGTTTCGGGGGGGTTTCTTGATTCATCTTCCATGTGATAAATATTCCTTTATTGATTCGATTAAACCATTACAAACAACGTAGTTTGCATACGCCCCAAAAATAATGCATTATTTTCTACATTGAAGCAATCCGCCCCGTTTACACGAGGCGGATTTTTTTTGCTTTAAATTTACCCCACCTTCAAAGCTTACCAACGTCAAGATAGCGTCTCCCATTTGCCCCGACTTAACCGTTGGGGCTTTTTTTTGGAGTATTCATTATGCCAAAATTTGGTAAAACATCGGCTGCGCGCCTGCAGTCATGCCATCCAGATCTACAAGCGATATTCACAGTCGTCATCCAGTCGCTCGACTGCTCGATATTCTGCGGTCATAGAAATAAGGCAGATCAACAAAAAGCATTTAACGCCAACTTATCCCAAGTTCAATTCCCTCACAGTAAACACAATTCAGTGCCGAGTATGGCGACGGATGCTGGACCCTATTTTACTGAGCTCAGAAATACGGACTGGGAAGACATCAAGGCGTTCGCCACGTTTGCGGGGTATGTGAAGCGGGTAGCGCATGAGCTGTTAGCGCAAGGCGTTATTACCCATGGTATTCGATGGGGAGGTGATTGGGACGGCGATGGTCGAACTTCAGACCAAACATTTTACGACTTGCCCCATTTTGAACTGATAAAGGTGAGCAATATTTAGAAATAACAAACCCGCATATAGCGGGTTAGGTATTTCCTTCGCGGTGTTACCAGCACCCAAGGAAAGTAATCACAACAAACATTTAACACTGGATGATCACCATGAATGAAAATCATAGCAAAACAAATGTAGATTTAACAGCCAAAGGAGACATCAAAGTGGATATTTCACCAACTCAGAACGGAGCTGATATTTTCTTAAAAATTATTGGACTCGGGTTATCAGCCCTGTGTGTATTCAGCGGAGTCGCGTGGGTGATATCAGCGCTAGCGCCAAACGGAATATTCTAAGCCCTTATTGATTAGAGGTAATGACGGTATGAACCTTTTAAGTATTCTCGGCAAAGTGGGAACATCAATATTAGCCGATGTTATTCCCGGCGGTAACGCCATCCTATCAGCAGTCAATGCGTTTTTACCCAGTGACAGCAAGTTGTCAGACAAGGCGACTGGCCCGCAAATACAAACAGCTATCAATGGCTTGCTGCCAGAGCAGCAGAATCAATTACTTATGAAGCAGTTCGATGTGGAAATTACTGAAATAAAAGAGCACACCAATGTGATTAACGCGCTTGGTGATGTGGATAAAACAGGACACTCAACACGGCCAGCTATTGCGATGATGATGGCGCAAATTGTGGCGTTCTCTGTGGTGGTGCTTGTCTCGTTCTTAGCTGTGGCCATGTTTAACGATGATATAAATACCATTAAAGCCATTGGTGATAATTGGCCATTGGTGATTGCCATACTCGGTACGCCTACGGCGTTATTACGCTCATATTTCGGAATGCGCACTAAAGAGAAGCAACAAAAATATCAAGCGGTGTCTAATACTGCACCGACAACCGGTATTGCTAGTTTACTGAATATGTGGAAGTCAAAGTAATGCCCGATAATAACGTGCCAATTATCAAGCAGGTTATCGATTTGGGGTTTGGCTACATTTGGTTTATTTTTTTAGCCGTCTGGGGCGGTACCGTGAATTACCTCATCCGTCTAAAAAGAGATAAGTCCACCGCGTTTAGCATTGTTGAATTGCTCGGCGAATGGGTGATTTCGGGGTTTTCTGGTCTGTTAACTGCATTTATCTGTGCAGAGATGGGCCTTTCATTCATGTATACCGCCGCATTGGCCGGAATAGCTGGTCATATGGGCGGTCGTGGCATTTATCTATTAGAGCGTGTGGTAAGAAAGCGTATTGGATTACCTGGTGGAGAGTAGTGTCGAGCAAATGGGTTTCACTACAAGCGGAGTTCTTAATCGCCCATGCGCAAACAAAGATAAAAGCTAAGGATTGGTGCGACAGTAAGAACCTCAACTACGAGACCGCAAGACGCTACATTAAACCCCAGAAGCCAAAACCTAAGGACAAAGCTAAAGCTGAGTCAGTCCCCGCTGTTAAAGCTGCAAATGCAAAGAAATTAGGGCTTACCTCAAAAGAAGGTGCCCGGTTCGGTAACCAAAATGCAGTTAAACACGGCGGTTACTCTAAATATTTTAAAGACCAGGCGCTTGGCGAACTCGTTGAAGCAACCACGCTTGATGATGAACTCGCTCTGTGTCGTTCACGTATTCATCTCGTCATTCAAACCATTGAGGCAATACAAGCGCAATTGGATAAACATCCAAGTGTCGAGGTCTCGGCCAGTCTGTTTGATTTATTGTTTAAAGCTGAATTAGCTCTGGATAAAAACATTGCCCGGGTTGAGTCCATCACTAAAACCCTGTCAACGATTGAGTTGGATAACCTCAATCAGGGCAAAATCATGGCGGATACCAATCGTAGTATTGAGTTAGCTAAAGCTGCCGTCGTCAACACTCGGCGAAACGAGGTGCAAACACAGTTAATCGAACTGCAGGTTATGCAAGCCCGTAAAGAGGCTGGCGGGACCAGTAAGCTCGATGAGTTTATCGATGAATTGACCGGTGGTGACGTTGATAAGGTTGTGGGGTAATGCAACAACCTACGACTGCTAAATACTCTCGAGATACGTGGCTCACGCCCGATGAGAGAATGGCGCTACGCAGTGATGAGGCTGAGCTGTTAAAGCGATGTGCTCCCTATCTAAACTGTTGGTGGTGGCGGGTTAACAACCTCTACATTATCGCTGACGAATACGGCAACGAAGTGTTATTTAGGTGCAGGCCAGCGCAAACCATGCTGTTTGTGTTGATGTGGTACCTCAACATCATTTTAAAAGCCAGACAGTTGGGGTTCAGCACGGCGATTCAGATATTTATTCTCGATCATGCGCTGTTCAACGCTAACCGCCAATGTGGAGTCATCGCCCAAGGAAAGGACGAAGCAGGGGCCATATTCGCTTCTAAAATACTTTACCCGTATGAACGCCTCCCCAGTTGGCTTAAGACTGGCAAAAGGGCAACCAAAAGCAAAACCAGTACCGCGATATATTTTGGTAATGACAGTTATGTTCGTATCGCTGTCTCGTTTCGTTCTGGCACCTTACAAGTGCTGCATATCTCTGAATACGGCAAAATTTGTGCGTTGTTCCCTTTACGAGCTGATGAGGTGCAGTCCGGATCACTCAATGCAGTGCATACCGGTTCGCTGTTGTTTGTTGAGTCGACTGCTGAGGGCGCCAGTGGCAATTTCTTCGACATGTCTGTTGAGGCAATAGCACTTTTTGAAGCGGGGATCCCGCTTAGTCAATTGGATTTTAAGTTCCATTTCTTCCCCTGGTTTGATGATCCAAAGTATGTACTGCTTGTTCCTAAGCGTGGTTTGACGCTTACTAAGGCACAGGATAAGTATTTCACGTCTGTAGAAGCCGCAATGAAGGTCACGCTCAGCGATGAGCAAAAGAACTGGTATCTCAATAAGGAACGCTCACAAAAAAGCAAGATGAAACAAGAGTTCCCATCCACGGCGATGGAAGCCTTTCTTACTTCTGGCCGTAAGGTGTTCGATGCCGATGATTTGATGCGAGCAGAAGGGCGCTGTACCAAACCGTTAATTGTCTATGACGTTGAGCCCGTCACCGGTAAACGCAAGAAAGTCACCGCCAACGTCGATTTATCATCTAAAGCCTCAGACAAACTGACGCTAGCAACGGCTGGTTATCTACTCGTTTGGGAATTGCCCGACGATGATGAGGATTACGCCATCGGCGCTGATGTCGCGGAAGGGCTAGAACATGGTGACAGAAGCGCATTCGACATCGTGGCTAAATCAGACGGACGCCAAGTCGCGCACTGGTTTGGGTATCTGGATACCAAAAGGTTTGCCAAACTCATGGCTCACATTGGGGAGTGGTACAACTGGGCCTATATGGGACCTGAACGTAACAACCATGGTCATGCGGTCCTCCAAGAGTTAGTTGATATCTATCCGGTGAGTCGCATTTATCACGAAGAACACATTGATCGAGAAGATATCGACGAAGAAACACGTAAGGTCGGTTGGCATACCAGTGCTCAATCCAAGCCCATTTTAGTGTCTGGTTTAGAAGATTTGCTGGCCAATGATGCTGACGGTATTCGATGGCGCGGCACCGTGGCTGAGCTCAATGTGTTTGTGTTCGATAAAAAAGGTCGAATGGGCGCGCAAAGTGGCGGCTTTGATGACCAAGTCATGAGTTACATGATCGCCCAAGAAATGCGAGCCCGAATGCCTAAGCGCAGAGTCATCGACGATTCAAACACCCCTCATAACCCAAATCACTGGATGGCACGATAACCATGGTTGATCACGTTAAAGCAAGCAAAGCAGGGTTCACTTTGGCACAGCTAACCCAGATCATGGGTGCGATTGATGCTCAGCCTCAGTGGCGTGGACCTGCTTCGATTGCGTGCGCGTATTATGACGGTGATCAACTCAGCTCCCAAATACGTCAGGTACTACAAGAGCGTGGCCAGCCGGAAATCGTGCATAACATGATAGGGCCCACGATTGACGGTGTATTGGGGATGGAAGCTAAAACCCGAGCCGATCTACTTGTGAGTGCTGATGATGAAGAGGGAGAAGAATTAGCACAAGCACTGAACGAGAAGTTTAAAGATGCCTGGCGTCTTGCTAATGCCGATAGAGCTTGCTCTGATGCTTATGCTGGTCAGCTTAAAGCCGGGATAGGATGGGTGGAAGTGAGCCGTAATCCAATCCCTTTTGAAGCCGCATATCGCGTGAAGTTCGTGCATCGACGAAATATCTGGTGGGATTGGCACGCGCAAGAAATCGATCGTAGTGATAGTCGTTGGAAGATATATAAGAAATGGGTCGATTTTGACGAAGCGTTAGCGACATTCCCCGATCACAAAGAGGTCCTTCAGCAGTCCATCAATCTATGGGAAGGCTTTGGCAATTTCGACGACTTCGAGGATGATAGCCCTGATTTACATGCTGCTTGGCATGATTATGATAGTTGGGATAGAAAGCAGTCTGAATGGATGGATCAAGATCGCCAGCGTATTTTACTGCAAGTTGTTATGTACAAAGTTTGGCAGCGTTCACACGTCATTAAACTCAGCGATGGTCGAGTGATTGAGTATGATCCTAAAAACCAGTTTCATGTCGCGGCGCTACAAAGCGGCAAAGTAAAGCTGAGTTATGCCGCATTTCCAAAAGTTCGTGAAGCGTGGTTTGTCGGACCACATCGCATTGTCGATAGATCGTGCAGTGCCCCTGATGGCAAAGACTCATTAATTCCCTTTATCGGTTATCAGAAAGACAGTAGCGGCGAGCCCTATGGATTAGTGAGTCGCATGATCCCCGCGCAAGATGGGATCAATGCCCGTATCATCCGGTTAAATTTCTTATTACAAGCCAGACGAATTATTGCTGATGAAGATGCCACCAACTTAAGTGAACGTAAATTAAAAGAGGAAGTGGAGAAGCCAGATGGCTATATACCGCTGAATCCAGAACGAAAGAATAAACATTCGATTACTGATTCATTTAGTGTTCAGAACGATATTGGTATTGCGGCGCAGCAGTTTAGTTTGATGCAGAACGACATTAAGCTCATTCAAGACTGTGCAGGCATATATAACTCAATGTTGGGTCAGGACAGTAATGCCACATCCGGAGTGGCGATTGCTAATCTAGTGGAACAAGGTACGACAACACTTGCTGAAATCAACGACAACTTTCATTACAGCCGAAACAAGGTCGCTGGGTTACTGCTTGATTACATCATCGAAGATATGTTGGATCGAGATAATGTCTCGGTCACCATTAATCGCGAGGATAAAGCGAGACGCAAGACAATCGTCGTCAATGGTGTCGATGAAAATAACCAACGCAACAATGATGTGGCACGTTTTCGGGGACATATCGCCTTAATGCCAGTACAGGCCACACCGACCTATCGTCAACAGCAAGCCAACCAATTAACGCAAGCCATGAGTAAGCTTCCACCAGAGGCGCAGGCCTTAGTGGTCCCCATGCTTATCGAACTGATGGACTTACCCAATAAACAGGACTTTCTCAGCACCATTCGCCAGGCATTGAACATTCCAAAGGCGCCGGAAGATATGTCACCTGAAGAACAGGAAGCGGCAGCTCAGGAGCAGCAAAAAGCGCAACAGATGGAGGCCATGCAAATGGCAGAAATACAGGGCCGATTAGAGAAGGTACAACTAGAGCGTGGCTTGCTTGAGGCTCGTATTGGCGAGCTGGCAAAGAAAACGGAAACCGAAGCGGTTAAGGATGACAAGATTGTGGCTGAGACTGAGCAAATCATCCAAGAGATTGATCGCAGTAATGCCGAAGTTGCAGCTATGCGTTCAACGCTAACCCAGAATATTCAGTCCCAACTCGATGCCATCGAGGTGTAATGTTAACGCGTGATTTCAGCGCTCTCGTTCAGTAATACCTGACTTCTAATAACCCATAACTTGGTAGATAAAAAGCCGCCTCAATCGAGGCGGCTTTTTTGTGCCTGGTTTTTAAGACACAACTCGCACTGGCAGCGATACGCCTTAACTGAACACTTCGGAGCCATCCGATAAATGGTCGATGAGGAAATACAGTGGAAAACTTTGATGAAATCTTAGCTTCTGGTGATGAAGCAGCAATTGATGCAGCCTTAGAACAAATGGACGTTGACGGTGATGTACTTTTCCAAGCGGAAGGTGAGGAAGAGGGCACAACCGCACAAACAGAAGCACAAGAACCAACACCAGATCAAGTGACAGCTAACGAAAGCGAAACTGACGTAGAAAATCCCGACTCGTCATCGGCGCTACCTGACGTTGTTCTTGCAGAGGCAGACCCTGAACAGGGTGAACCGCAGATCGAATCTAAAAACGGTAAGCACTATCTACCTTATGGCGTGTTATCAGCCGCGAGGGAGGAAGCTGCAACCGTTAAAACCGCACTTGAGACCAGTACTGCTGAGAATGAAGCGCTTAAACAGCAAGTCGCTAGCTTCGAAAGTAAGACAAATCTCTACAGTGAACAACTGAAAAGTGCGGGTATCGATCCTAAATTATTGCCCGAACAGATGCTCAATGATCCTGCTGTGATGGACAAACTCAAAGAAGATTATCCTGATTTAGGCGAAGTTGTATTCGCACTTGCCGCTCAATTACGGCAGGTATCAACAAGCCAACCTACAACCCAACCAGCAATCGAACCCGATCCACTAGAGATCGCTTTTTCAGAAACTGCACATTTGCAGTCCTGGCACACAAGTGATCCCGACCGCTGGCAGATGGCCCAACAAATCGATAATCGACTCGCTGAAGACCCATCGTTTGAACATACACCCCTTACGGAGCGTTTCGCTGAAGTTGAAAAGCGCGTAATGAGCGCCTTTGGTGATCCTTTGCCTGTCGCAGAACCTGCAATCCAGAGCGAGGCACCGGTAACGCCTTTAGCGGCTCCAATCCCGAATTCCCCGACAGATATCGGCCATCAAGGCAACGATCTAAATCCGAATGCTCAACTGCTCGACCAAGATGCGGCCACGATGACCGCTAATATGGCCGGTATGAGTGATGCGGCAATCGAGGCCTTGTTAGCGGATACGTCGGATTTTTTGTAGGAATACATTATGACGACAATTACTAAAGCGCAGGCTGCCAAAGCGTTTGGTGCTGCACTATTTACTCACACGCGACGCCAAAATTCGTTTGTGAATATGCTTACCGGCGCGGCCCCCCAGTCAGCAGGGAAAGACAAGAATCGCGGCAAAAATCAGACGGAGAAGGGGGCACCGATTGTGATGATTAACGATCTGGCCTCCGTGGCTGGTGATACGGTGGAAATGGACCTGTTTCATAACCTTAATGGTTTGCCGACCATGGGAGATCGCAAAATTGCAGGTCGCGGTGAAAGTCTGTCGAAGACGAGTTTTGAACTCAACATTGACCAAGGTCGTAAGATGGTCGATAGCGGCGGCAAAATGAGCCAAAAGCGGACGAAACATAACTTGCTCAGCACATCTAAAACGCTATTGGGTAGTTACTTTAACGATCTGCAAGATGAAACGGTGATGTATCACTTAGCGGGGGCGCGTGGCTCATTTGTCGGTGATGGCATTATCACACCACTTGACGATCACAGTGAGTTCAGTGAAATGATGGTTAACCCCATTTTAACACCCACCTATGATCGTCACCTTTTCGGCGGGGATGCTACAAGCCTAGAAAGCCTGGATGCGGCAGATATTATGTCGCTCGACAAACTCGATGACATGGCGCTTATCTTGGAAGAGCAGGCTAACCCTATCAAACATATTAGCTTTGAAGCAGATCAGATGGCTAACGAGTCGCCGTTCTATCTGTTGTTTGTTAGTCCGCGTCAATGGAGAGATTTATGGGCATCGGCTACAGAAAAGAAACTGCTCGAATTGCAATCTCGTGCCATTAAGCGTGGTCAAGGCTTCAATCACCCCGTCTTTAAAGGTGATGTGATTATGTGGCGTAACATTCTGGTTCGCCAGTACCGTAAGCCTGTGCGTTTCTATGCCGGAGATACGGTGAGTGTTTCTAATAACGATAAGTTAGCAACAACTCAGCAGGTGACAGCCAGTGTCGATATTGATCGCGCGATCCTACTTGGTGGTCAGTCTCTGGCGAATGCGTATGGTGGCTCAAGCTCAGGCTCTCATTTCTCAATGACAACGGAGAAAACAGATCACGGTAATGGTCGTGAAACTGTGATCGTTTGGATGAATGGGTGTAAAAAGGTGCGTTTTGCCGAGAAATCGGGTCGCGTCAATGACTATGGCACCATGATCCTCGATACCGCTGTGACCTTATAGAAAAGGTTGTCGTTAACTTGGCGGCATTTAGTCGCCATGTCTAATTTTGAAATAATTGGAGAAATCCCATGAAAGAAACATTCTACATCGGGGCCCATGGCAACCTTTCCGTGTATGTCGCGAAGGTCATGCTGTCGGGGATGGCGAGTGCTGGCGTAAAAATGCTCGCTGAAGGTTTACCTATTGGAACGGAAATCGTCGGTATTCGCCACATCACAGACAATTTAGGTGCCGGTACGGGGATCAAGGTTGAATTGATTGATGCTAGAGCAAGCACCACTGAATTGTTAAGCGTGACGACGACTGCTGCTGATTCAGGGGTTAAGGTGTTAACCCCTGTCTATATTAGTGATGATGGACCGAGTGACTTAGTGCTTACCAATACCGGAAGTGAGGCAACTGGTGAAGTCGTTATTCAACTCGAGTACCGATTCAAAGGTTACTAACTCAGATCGGTTTATCGATTCACACGACTAGCCCGGCGCTGTTTATACCGCGACCGGGCTTTTTGTTAGGAGGCAATAATGTCCAAGTTAGAGATTGTATATATCGGCAATAAGCGCATTAAAAAAGACACGGTAACGTGCTCACGTTTAGTGTTTGCCCGTCATGAACCTGTTGCTGTTGAAAATGATGTTGGCCAAAGGTTACTCGAGTATCCGACCGTTTGGGTGTTAAAAGATAACCTTGAAGAGGTACTGAAAAAACAAGAGCAACAGGACCAGTTATTGGCCGAGGCTCAAGCCATAGAATCTGCAAATCAAGCTAAACAGCTGGAAGACGAAAGTTACCTGGTGACAATCAACGATGAAGAAATTGATATCGCAAAGTACAGCTCACGGCAGCTAGATACCTTAATTGAAGCAGAGGATTTGGTCATAACGATCCCTAAGAAACCTGTTCAGGCTTACCGTGATGCTGTACGTGATAGCTTACGAAATCGAGCTGAATCACTAGATGCAACTAGTGGTGAGTAGGAGTAACCCATGCAATTAATGGATTTGTTACCTCTATTGCGAGAAAAGTGCGCAGGTATGTTAGATCAACAAGCCAAGGACCAACTCAAAAAATCGTATCGCAACTTTTGTATTGAATCGGGCTTCATACAGCGCAGTGAAACCGTCAGCCGACAGACTGATGGCAGTGTGACATTAACCCCAGATGATGGGTATTACATATTGGCAATTAACAGTGTGGACCGTAGCGATGGCAAGGAGCTTAGGCCAAGTGTCGATTATACGGTTACTGCCAGTCATCACGTCAATCTTGCATCTGGGTTTGATCTGGTGATCGTCACTTATTCCATTGCGCCCAACTTGCCGATGGCCGATACACTCCCACTCGACACTGAATTGTTGCAACGATGGCCGGATGAAATAGCTGCAGGCGCAGCCGCGTTACTCAGGATTATGCCTAAACAGACTTGGACGGATGTGAGTCTGAGTGATCACTACCGCCGCGATTTCGTTAAAGGACATCGTGAAGCTTTTAGAGCTCGCGTGTCTGCTAATGATGAACGCCAATTCCAACCAGTATCAAAGAGAGTATTTTTCTAATGTCTCTAGTCACTTCAAATGAAATTCTGTTGCGGATAAACACGCTACTTAATGATACGGCCTACGTGCGTTGGCCTAAGTTAGAGTTGCTTGACTACCTTAACGATGCTCAACGAGCGATAGTATTGCGTCGACCTGATGCATATTGTGCCGATATTGATGATTTCAAGTGTGTGGAGGGGACGAAACAGAGTTTACCTGCAGATGCTTTACGCTTGATTGATATTCCCCGCAATAGAACAGGCCGCTCAATTAAAGGGCCCTATGACCGCATTATACTCGATGATAGCTATCCAGAATGGTACGCCGGCAATAGTGCCAATGTCGCTGAGCTTTATATTTACGATGAGCGCAACCCGAAGACATTCTATCTTTATCCTGGCGTGGTGATAAACACCGAGTTGACCATCGTTTACTCCAAGGCCCCACCTTCGATCACTTTAGCTGAAAGTGATGGTGGTGCGATTATGGAACTCGATGATATTTTTGTTAACGCCACAATAGAATGGGTGTTATATCGCGCATATATGAAAGATGCTGAATACGCCGCAAACCCCAATAAATCTCAAATGTACCTCAATGCATTTAAAACCCAACTTGGTGAAAAGAGTCAGGCTGATGGTGCAATGGCAGGCGAAGTCGTTAAGGAGTAGGGGATGACTGCAGGTGCATGGTACAGAGTGGGTGTCGTCGATGTTACCCACGGGTCAAGTGATATTGTGGGTGCTGGTACGTCTTGGATCAATGATGTCACCGCAATTGCCATCGGTGATATGTTTACCACGGATACAAAGACCTTTTATGAAGTCATTGCTAATGATAGTGACCTAAACATCACGCTTGATCGTCCTTTCGAAGGTGACACAAGTAACGGTATCAATTACGCAATCATTCGTAACTCGTCAGGCACCATTAATACCCGACTAGCAGGGCAGATCTCTCGCCAATTTAATCAAAAGCAACAATTACTCGATGAGTGGCAGACTTGGTGTAACTCTGATAACCCTACAGAGCCCATCCATGACAGCCATGGCGTTGAGCATCAAGTGTTAACGTTGCCCAGTTTTGAAGCTCGTGCACTAACAGCAATAGCCGATGCGGAAGGGGCAAGTACAACGCTGAATGACTTACAAGATGAGATAGATACAGCAAGTCATGCTGCTGAACAGGCGCTATCAATTGCCAATGATGCTGATGGTTTAATTCAAGACGCCAGAACAAAGGCTGTAAATTATGCCACTCACCCCATTAATGAGGTGATCCCCGGAACGGTATCGGATTATTCTGCACTTCATCACAAAGCCATAGCTGAATCAGCCTCACTGCAGGCAACAGATGCAAAAGCAGCAGCGTTAGCCAGTCAAAATGTGTCAGCTGTATCTGAAGCTAATGCGTTAAGCAGTAAAAATGATGCGGCTATTTCAGCAAGTAGTGCGTTAGAGAGTAAGGATGAAGTGGCAACTTCAGCAAGTAATGCCGCAGAATATGCGCTGGAGGCCAGCAATTCGAAGACTGCAGCCGAATCAAGTAACCAAGAGGCTATTGAAGCTAGGATAAAGGCTGAACAGTGGGCTCAACATACAGATAACAGCGATATTCCAGATGAGGAAGTAGGAAGCCGATCGGCTAAACACTATGCTGGGGTTGCTACTAATAAAGCTGAAATTGTCGTAACGGCTGAATCGAATGTCACAAGTTATGCGCAGCAGGTTGTTACAGATAAAGATCAGGTCTCAGCGGATAAATTGTCTTCGGGAAATAACGCCGATGCTGCTGAAAGTTATGCGGCGCAAGCATTGCTGCTTCGAAATGAAGCTGAGACATTTAAAGAGTTATCCGAAACGGCAGCTTTAACATTAACCGGTGCATTGTCTTTCGGTGGTGGTTTCGATGCTAGTGCAGGATCTGCACCTATCCCGCCGTCTGAAACATCCATTTTCTACAAGATAATTGGAGCGGGCACGATCGCCAATGTCGATTATGAAATTGGCGACTCTATCGTCTATGACAATATTGGTCATATTTGGTTTAAATTAGATAACACAGAGCAAGTGACTAGCGTCAATGGGAAAAAAGGCGCGGTAGTCTTGCAGTCCAGTGATGTCGGGAGTTATAGCCAGACACAAATCAACAATAAGCTGGTATTAAAGCAGGATAAATCAAGCCCAGGAATAACGTTGAGCGCTCAAGGTAGCAGCGCATATCCTCTTCTTGCGCATCTGAATAATCCATGTTCGAGCAGTAGCTGGTTTCGAGTCGGATTGAGCACTGGAGAGGGGGGGGTGATACCCTATGCAAATGGCTTCGCTTATATCGGTACTTCAACATGGAAGTTTAAAGCGGTAACTGCAAACAGCATCTATGGCGACAAAGTCTATGATACGGGGCAGCGAGTCTATTGCCCTTCAAACAAACCGAGCCCCGGCGATATAGGCGCTGCAGTAGCTGCCCATGGACATACAGGATTAGCTGGTGGCAGTTGGGGAGGGATTAAGTCGCAAACCTCTTATGGTTATATCGATTTTGGTCCAGCAAATACTAGCCATGCCCATATTTATACCGACAGACCCAACTTTTACTTTAATAAGGAGCTGTTGGTCAATGGTCATCGAGTTTATCACCCAGGCTACAAACCAAGTCCTAGTGATATCGGTGCGGCTCAAGCCCACTCACACCCCTATTTAGGCATTTCAGATAAAGCGGCGGATGCAGCACTATTAGCTGGGATCCACATTGATACCTTGCGCCAAGGCCGTAACGCCAATCAAATATCGTTCAGTGTCGGTGGAGATGCCAATACATATTACCCAGTCCTTGTTGGAGGTAGTGCTCACTTTGGGGCCAATAAATACTCCATCACTCGAGGGTATTATGCGACGGCTCCTGATAGTTGGTATACCCCGACTCATAAGGGGGGATTGACGTTAACGTGGATCTGGTCGGGGGATAGAGGTTGGGGAGGGAATGATAAAGTCTTTCGTATCGAGCAGTTTGATGAAACTTACTCAACTATGGTCGCAGGGATGACCCTCACAACCTCGGGGCTACTTGTATGGTTAAGAGGTGGTGGTGCCACTTACTATTACCAAACAGAATCTGGCACAAAAGCGACAGTATCAGTGCATCTTGGCACTTTTACCGCTTCGAATGGCGCGACGTATGCGGTTCGAACAAATACTAGTTCCGTTACTAATGAAATATTGAATAAGTGGCCCGTGCGTGATTATGGCTCACTTTACGATAATGGCGCCCGAGCTTATAGTCCGAATAACAAACCAACATTGAGCGTACTTGGGGTGTTGGATGATGCTCATGCATGGACGGGCACGAATAGTCATTCAAATGATATCACCTTCACCAATTATGGTCGGGGAGTCATAGGTACATACTCCTCGACCAAATTTCAAAATGTGTTCTCTATGGGGGCAGCCTATAAGATGGCTGCCAACGGTACGTCACTTTCAGCCGGCGCGGCGAATTTCTACGGCATCGGTTGGACGCACTCCAACAACTCAGATATCAATGGCAGCAAAATTGCTGGACATCATGCTATTTTCTGCAGCGCTGGCGTGACCAAATCTGCCATTGGTGACAGCATTTGGACTGGGGGCGCGTTGACCGCCAACGGTATGGCCAATCTACATGGGGGATTATCGCAAGATGGTAAGGTGATTCTAAATGGTTCCGATACCTGGCTGCGCACCCATGGTGCCAACGGTTGGTATAGTGCAACCTATGGCGGTGGTCTTTACATGACCGATACCACCTATGTTCGTACATTTGGGGGCAAAAGGTTTTACTGTGATAATGCGGCTATCGATGCTTTGAACACTGCTGGTGGTGTGATGTCCAATGGCTATCACAGAAAAGCGCACCACACGGGTCATTTAGTTGGTTCCTATAACAACATAGGTTCAAACAGTACCAAATCAAATCCCATCTACACTATCGGCAGCAGTTATAACCCCAGTGATTCAGCTTTAGGCGGTATGTACGGCATAGGATTTACTTATTCTGGTGCCAGTTTTATTGGTCTTGGTAGTCCATCGGGGTGGGGCATGTATGTCGCTGCCGATGGGGATGCGCGTATCTTTTTGAATAGTACGAATGGTGGGATCTATTGTTCTGGAGACATCAAGGGCTATCAGACCTCTGATATTCGCACTAAACGCAAGTTATCTCCAATTACTGATGCGCTAGAAAACATAGCAAAGTTGCGCTGTGTTCATTATGAAAAAAAATCCCATGGTATGGACGATTGGCAAGCCGAAACGGGCTTGATAGCACAGGATGTGAAAAAAGCTCTGCCAAAAATTGTGCAGGAAAACGAGTGGGGAGAGCTTACCATTAAACAAGGCGGCCATGAGTTAATTGCACTGGCACTGGCGGGTATCAAAGAGCTCACTTCGCAGAATCAGCAACTCCTCGCCCGCATTACTGACTTGGAGCGAAAAGTATGACTTTACCTGCAAGCGGTAGTATTAGTCTGACGCAGATCAATACTGAATCAGGTCGCAGTGATACTGCCGCAGCCAGCCTAGGCGGATCGCGAAACTTAGTGGGTGTGCCAAGCACCGGCCCGATAGCGATCAGTGATTTTTATGGTGCCTATAAAAACAATGCCCCGACGACCAGTGGTGCGACGTTTAACTATTCTGCTGGTAGTACTAAAACATGGACGATCCAGCTATCAAATTATGCCAGTGATCAAGATGGCAACGCCATGACATATCATTATCAAGCAGTATCGGGTATTGGTTTCAGTGTTACTGCCTTTAACTCATCTTCCGGACAAATAAGTTGTCGATTGATAGCGCAAAGCGAGTATGAACCAGGAGAAACACATTGGTTTGGAAGTGGACAGTTTTCATTTTATACCGTGGACGTCCATGGCTCAACATCGCCCGTTTCAATCATGAAGTTCTACATTAATTATTCTGAATTTAACAATTGCTTCCCGTCGGGGACGTTGATCACCATGGCGGATGGCAGACTTGTACCTATAGAAACCATCAAGCTTGGCGATAGGCTCGCAGCTCCTTACATCGAAGGCATGCTCGATGAATCACTTGAGCATTGGGAGGCGTTTACTTCAAAGCACGTTTTCACTGAAATGCGTCAGGCGGACGTGGTTCGAATCGAACCGAGCGCAGGGTTTATTTTAGACTTCAATGATGGTTTATTGGCTGCTACCCGTGAGCATCCTTGGTGGGTACAGCGTGATGACGTTTGGCGTTGGTTAAAAGTTCGAGAGATTCAAGTCGGCGATAAACTGTATCGTCCATTGGATAAAGCGGTTATTGAGATCGTTAGTATTGCGTCTGTTGAGAATGTGTCTATGAACTACTCACTTGATGTTGAAGACATTGATACCTATTTGGCTAACGGTTTTATTGTTCACAACAAAGACATTCCTTAACCGCATTCAGAGGTTTTATGTCATCTATTTATATCAATTCCTTTTCAGGTGAAATGCCAAGGATCGATGCTCGGCATTTACCTAACGAAAGTGCTCAAATTGCCAAAGGATGTCATTTCTATCAAGGCAATTTATCTCCCCTTAAACTTCCGAAATTAACCGGTGATCATGTCAGTTCCAATACCAAAACTCTTTTTAAGTATTTAAACCAACATTGGTTTAGCTGGGATCAACATGTCGATGCGATCAACAGTCCTGTAGCAAATGACCCATGGCAACGTGTTTACTTCAGTGGTGATGGCTACCCTAAAGTGACCAATAATGGCGTGTTCAGTGGTGCGAATATGCCAGCAGTTGCTTATCGATTGGGCGTGCAGGCACCAGAAATCCCGATAATTGGTGTTGTTACCGAAGATGCCACTGATGAGGTTGACCTGAACGATGATGAAAGTCGTTATTACACACATACCTTTGTTACTGAGCAGGGAGAAGAAGGTTCCCCAGGAGAAGCCTCGAGCAAAATTGAAATCTCATTTCCTGACGAGGTTGGTACGTTAGTGACCCTTGCGTTATCACCACCAAACGTCAACGCTTCAAATATTACCCACAGACGTATCTACCGCACTGCAACTGGCGGCGGTATTGCTGATTACCTCTTGGTTGCCGAAGTGCCGATTAGTGATGCGGTCTTTGTTGATGACATCACCGGAGATCGGCTTGGTGCACCGTTGGAAACTTATGATTATGAGATGCCAGATCAGAACATGGTAGGGTTGACTGCAATGGCCAATGGTATTTTTGCTGGCTTTATGGGAAATACCGTTTGTTTCAGTAAGGCGTATTTACCTTATGCATGGCCGAGTGATTACCAGATGACAACTGAGCACGATATTGTTGCCATTGTGGCGATGGGGAATTCCTTAGCGGTATTGACTGAGGGCTATCCTTGGATATTCTCAGGTGTGACGCCAGAGTCCATGACGGACCAAAAGTTAGAATCGAATCAAGCTTGTGTGAGTGCGCGTTCTGCCGTGATAGTAAATGGAACATTGATATATGCTAGTCCTGACGGATTAGTTGCACTGACAGGCAGTGGTGCTGTGCCATTGACTTCAAAGGTTATAACGAAGGAGCAATGGCAAGCATACCAGCCAGAAACCATCGAAGCCTATTTTCAGGAGGGACGTTATCTAGCCTTTTATGGCTCGCTTTTGGATAAAGCGCTAATTTTTGATCCTGCGAGTGGCGATTTTCGACATTTCGATGTGACTGTCAGTTGTGGTTTTAATAGCTTGATCGATGATGTCTTGTATATTTGCCAAGGTGGGGTTATTAGCCGTTGGGAAGATGATGATGGCTGCATGGAATATACTTGGCGGTCAAAAGAATACCGAGCCTCAGATATAAGCTATTCCTGTGCCAGAGTCACAGGAAATGCCCTTGAACAGTCAGGTATTAAGATTTTTGCAGATAACAACGAACTATTGCACTTTTTACCGGGGGACATACCCAATCACGCATTTAGGTTACCTAGTGTACGGGGTAACCGGTGGGAATTTGAGTTGTACGGTTCCGGTGAAGTTCATTCGGTCTCTATTGCTGTATCCATGCAGGAGATCAGATGACGAAGCCTAAGAAGAGTGTGTTTGCGGGGATCCCCAGAACCCAAAAGCGTGACATAGCCAGAGATGCGTTAACTGAAAATGTTGAAGTCCTCACAGGCCAGAGAGGTGAAAATAGAGCGTTATTGATGAGCGACCTTATCAATTTCGATGACATGAAGCGTCGCGCATTAATCAATTCAGTCAACGGTCGTAATACCGGTGGTTTACCTATCGTCAATCCTGGGGCCATTGAACGTCCCCATGCGCCTGTCAATCTTAATGGTACCGGCGGATTTACTTTTATCGCCCTCACTTGGGATCATCCTACTTACCGAGGTCATGCCTACGCAGAAATTTATCGTAGTGATGCTGATTCATTTGCCGATTCCGTTAAGATTGCAAGTGAGGTTACGGACATTTTCAGCGATAGCGTTGATATGGGCGCTAAGTACTATTACTGGGTTAGGTTCGTTAACCAGGTCAATATGAAAGGTCCTACACAGGGCGCTGCTGGTCTATATGTCGAAACGCAAGAATCGGCCGAGATGATCTTAGACCAAATTGGCGGTTTGATTGAGAGAAGTCATCTTGGGTCATTTCTAAGTGAAGACATATCAAACTCCTTCGATGGCCTTGAGCAGTTGGCAGAAAACTTATTGGAAGAAGCGGTCAGTAATGATGAAAATGCAGACATTAGCCGGCGTAACCACGTTGTTGTTTTTGAGAAGCAGAAGACCGTGATCACTGAGCAGAGCGCCATTGCTCAGCAGCAGCTATTAATGAGTACAGAAATTGATGATTTATCTGCAAATTTAACAACGAACTACCTCACAAGAGTAGATACCAATAGCGCCATTTCGCAGGCAACGATTACTCTAAAGTCCAATATTGAAGATGAAGATGGCAGTTCACTAGGGGCTAGATTAGCCAATGATTATCGGACGAAAACAGAGACGGATAGTGCAATTTCACAGGCAACGATTGCCCTCAAGGCCACTATAGAAGATGAGGACGGTAGCTCATTAGGCGCTAGGTTGGTGAATGACTATCGCACTCAAGCAAATACCGATGTCGCCATCTCGCAGGCTATCACTGTCTTAAAGGGGCACATAGAAGATGAAAGTGGGAGTTCAATTGGTGCATTGCTGGTCAATTCATACCTTACTCAAGCCGAAACGGCAGGGGCTATTTCGCAAGCGACGAGTCTCCTTAAAGCCACTATAGAAGATGAAGATGGCAGTTCGCTAGGCGCGATATTAGCCAATGATTACCGTACTCAAGTAGATACTGATGAAACTATTTCACAGGCAACTACTACCCTCAGGGCCACTATAGAAGATGGAAGTGGAAGCTCGGTGGGCGCAGCACTGCAAACCCTCAGTGAAACGGTGGTCTCCAATAATAATGGGGTGTGGGCCTTATGGGGTGTTAAAACTACGGTCGCTGGATTAACGTCCTCAATAGGTTTGGTCAATGACGGTGTGGATCCAATATTTGCGGTTAAAGGGGCAAAGTTTGCTATTATCACTTCTCAGGACCCCAATAATTTCACGCCAGTATTTGCAGTGGTAAATGGTAAAACCGTGATGAAAACGGCGTTGATTGATGAGGCACATATTCAGAGCCTAGTGACGGATGATCTGCTGTCAAACCGAGTGTTTGTTGGCTCGCAATTAACATCCCCTTCGATTAACTACAATCCCACTACTGGTGCCAGAAGTAATAATTTCTCTATCGATCCAAATGGCAATATGCGTGCTAAAAGCGCGGTATTAGAGTCCGTGACGATAAAAGACAATTTGGGCAATGTTGTTATGTCATCGACGGGCGCAATAGCCTCGTCGCAAGTGACAGGTTTGGGGGCATTAGCGACGCTAAATAACTTAGGCTATAGCGCATTGACAGGAAAACCGACACTGGGAAGCCTGGCAGCAAAAAACAGTATTACGCTAGCTTCTGTGACTGATTCAGGCGTATTTGCTGGGCTGGATAAAATTCTATCAACCAATGTCACCACCTATATCGCCTCTGGTGCCATCGGTACCGCTCAGATAGATCAGGCCTGGATAGCCGAGCTCTTTGGAAACAACGCGACTTTTTCCGGCACTGTATTCGCTAACAGAATTGAAGGTGATTTGGTTGATGGTGATACGGTTGTTGTCAGTGCAACAGATGTTCAACCAGATTTTCAAACGATAGAAACCATCAATGTGAGGCCTAATCCTCATTATCCGCAATGGTTGTCAGTCGGCGAACTCTATACTAGCCCTACATATTCAGAAGGTATTGCCGCTGTATTTACTCGATTAAAACTCAATTCTCAAGTTGGGAAGGCGATTGTTATTCCTGCAGGTTCAAGCTTTGTTTCAGTTGCTGTTCAGGCAAAGTCTATCACGCTAAAAGCGCAAGCTGATTCGACGTTAAGTGCTGACATTCCCAGTCAACCTTTAGTGCTGCAGATGTACCGTAAAGGTTCAGGCTTTATTACGTAGTCACACTCCCTATGAGGTAAATATTTTACCATTATGGAAAACTTCACTTTAGTCAAAGGGGAGTGGTCACAGCATAAAGAACGACTTAAAGCATCCATCGACCACATTGGCAAATCAGCTGATGACCCCAATTTATATGATTCCATCGATAAAGCCTGTTCTAACGAGCAGGCTTTTTTGTTTTTATCTCGCGATGGTTTTTTTGTGTTAAGACCACGATATCGTCGTGGATCCACCTTTGTCGAACTGAGTGTTGCCCATTGTCAGGGGGGCAACGGCATCATTCGTTATCAACCACACATCATCACATTAGCGCGAAAAGGTAAGGCTAAGTTCATCGAATTTCTAACTGCGAGAAAGGGGTTAGATCGCGTCGCACCTAGGCATGGCTGGATCAAGCATGGCTATCATCAACATCTCGCCATCTGGCGATACACCTTATAGTAGAGGTCAATATGGGCAAGTCAGATACCGTTAAAGAGACTAAGTACGAAAAAGAGTTAGCTAAAGTCTATGGCGAGCAATGGAACTATTACAAAGAGAATATCGTCCCGGTTGAAAACACCGTAATAAATGATGCTAAGCGCAGTAATGACACGTCTGATTATCAAAACATCAGTGATGATTCTAACTTGGGTTATCAGCGGTCATTTGCTCAGGCCAGTGGCATGAGTGCTGATCGACTCGCTGCCAGTGGCGTGAATCCTAACTCGGGTAAGTTCAAGGGACAAATGAGCAACCTGTCCGATATGGAGGCTAGCGTATCGACTGATGCTAAGAGTCGCTCCCAGATAGCTGGCCAAGAACGTCATATCGATAAAATGAGTAACGTGATGGCCATGGGACAAGGTGAGGCACAAGAGGCCGTTGCCTCACTCAATGATATTGCCGTGAATTCTCAGCGTAAGGCATTTATGGATGCTGACCTATCTATGCAAAATAAAAATAACACTCTGGGAGCAATAGGTGCGATTGGTGGGGCTGCGGCAAGTTATGCCATGGCACCGACAACCAATACTGATTTCACATTGCCTGCTAATAATTCAAACCCAGATGAAAGGGGCGCATAAATGAGAGACTTTAGTGAAATTGAAGGTATCGAAGAGGATAACAATAACAGCTTACCTACGAAAAACTACCAAAACACCCTAGCGGATCTAACTCGTCAACAGTGGAGTGATTACAGCACCCGCTATTTGCCCATGCAAAACTCCCTGCTTGCCATGGCGTCAAACGATACTCTGTTAACTGAACAATTGGACCGTAATAAAACCAATCTCGATAATTCCTTTTCGCTTGCAAAACAAAATGAGTCCATGCGGTTAGGGCGTTATGGTTTAGATGCAGATAATTCCACTCAATCAGAGACAAATAATTCACTTCTTAAGGGGCTGACCATGGCCTCAATCAACAACGAAACTCGAAGTGCTGTTGACGAGTTACAACAGAAAATCGTGACAGGTCAAGGCGGCGCACCGAAATCACTGGCAGACATAGGAGCAAAAGGCAGATGAGTTACAGCATTATGAACATGGGTAACAGCACTAAGTCTCAGGCTCAAAATTCGCTTAAAACTTTGGCTGATATGGAAAGTAAACGGGATACTCAAAATACGCAGATAAAGCAAACTAAGAAGAATGCCCAGATGAGTGGGGCGGCTAGTGGCGCCATGATGGGAACCATGATTATGCCTGGTTGGGGGACAGCCATCGGTGCGGCGGTTGGTTTTCTTGCTGGTTCACTTTAGGAGAAGGTTATGGGTTCAGCATTAGTAGATGGGGCCATGAGCGGCTTTAATATGATGGAGCGTCATCAGCAGCGTAAACATAATAATGAACGATTGGCGATGCTCGATGAACGAAATGAGCAAAGGTATCAAGATAGCCAGGGGAGACTAAGTGATTTAGATGAACGCGATAATGAACGCTATCAAAATACAGTTGATTATCGAAATCAAACGGCAGCTGAAACCAAGACACATAGAAACTGGCAGATTAGTGCTCGTGAGAATTCGCAGCAATGGGCTAAAGATCAGAAGATGATGGGTGTAGGTTGGGATTATTTTCGTGCCAACGGCCAAGTAGCACCTGAGCATAAAGAGATGTTTAGTCGAAATCCAGGTTATGACCCTCGTACTTTCGTTAACCCCGAAGCTCGGCAAAAAGTTAAGTTGTTGGGCAAGAAGTTGGAGTCAGTGTTAACTAGCGGCCAGATGGCAAAAGTGAATGAGCCAGAGACTATAAAGTTATTCGATCAGGTATTTAAGGACAAGTTCTCATCTTCGGTTGGTCAGTTCGATCATGTGATTGGCGCATCGATTGAAGATGTCAGTTTCGCAGGTTTCGTACCGACGAAGAAAGACGGTAGCGTGTCATTCGCTCTTAAGGTGCAATATGACAATGGTAAGAGCGAAATTAAACCTATGACTCAAGGTCGCTCTACTGACAAAGATGATCCCGTTCTGCAGATGAAGCCGGATGAGCTGATCGCAACGATAAGAAGCAAGATGATGATGGCCGATATGATAGAACGGCCAGAGTATTGGGACCAAATGGGTCAATCGATTAGTGGTCGTAGGCAAAGTGTTCAGAGTCAAAGTCAGAAACAACAAAGTAAGATCGAAGCTAACTACCGTAAAGAGCAAGCCATGATCGCCCGTGATAAAACCAATGCTATTGCCAAGATAGAAAGTGATTCGGGCATGATGGAAGAAGATCGCTTAGATGCCATCAAGAGGGTTCAAGCTACATATGAACAGCGGTCGCAGGATCTTGATCAATCCTTTGGTATCGAGAGTCCAGAAGGCGGAGGCGGAAGCGAGTTTCAAAGCGGTGTTGATGGTCTATCGGTTGACGATGTCGTTGAGAAGTTCATGCAAGCCAACGAAGGGATGACGAAAGAGCAAGCGATGAAAGTCGCCATGGACAGGGGACATATCACTAATGCCAAGTAAATTGATTGATCCGTTTAGTGAGGAAGAATTTGAATATATTGATCCTTTTGAAGAAGCTGAAGTAGAAAGTAATGGAGGTGTGACCGCAGCTTTTGGCGCTGGCGTAGATAAAGTTCAGGAACTTGGTTATCGAGCCGTAAAAGGCTTTACCGATGTGGGTGCGGAAAAGGCGGAGCAGACTAACATTATTGGTCGCACGATTGGCCAAGATGGCAGTTTATCTAAATGGGCTCAGTCTGGTGTAGAAGAAAATATAGCCGAAGCGAGTACATATCAGCCAACAGTAAAATCCTACAAAGATATCGACTCATTGGATGATTTTGGAAGTTACGCAGGTGAACTGATTGCGGGATCCGTGCCGTATATGGCTGCAGCTGTAACTCCTATAGGTGCGGGAACATTGGCCGGTGGCTTATCCGAAGAGGCATACGACGGGCAGCCCACAGATGATAAAAATGCCGTAAGGGCAGTCGCCTCGGGTGTTGGTCAAATGGTTTTGGAGCGTCTTGGTATTAAGGGGGCTTTAGGACAAGTTGGCCGTGATGTACTCAAAAATGGCGTGTTAGCAACAGCTAAAAAAATAGGTCAGGGAGGGTTAGTTAAGGCCGCTAAAGATCCCAAAACAGCAGCTTTGTTTGGTCGTCAAATATTGAAGGGCGCTTTATGGGAAGGAGCGACTGAAGCTGGCCAAGAAGCATTGGCGCAATGGGGGGCGGGGGCGTCACTCGATGAAATACACAGTTTGGATGAAGCCTTTATTGGTGGCCTTACCGTAGGCGGGATCATCCGCACCTCAAGTGAAGGTGCACAGCGTGTTATGGCATGGCAGAAAAAATCCAGCGATGTAGCGAAAAATGGTATTCAGGCTTTGGTTGAACAAGGTGTGATGCAAGATGATGCTATAGAACAAGTGCGCAATCAGATGATTGAGTCTGGTATAAAGCAAGGGTTAAGTGAGGCCGAGTCTGCCGCAGCTGCAGGGAGAACGATGAAAGTCGAGTTTGGCATAGAGCATGAGATATTTGCACCCATCGCCCAAGATGTCGCCAGTCGTCGTGCTGAAATGCATGAGAGGTTAAACCAACAACGTATCGATGCTGGTATTGGTGCAGCGCAACAAGCATTAGCTGGAGAAGGTGCACTCAGCGCTGAACAGCTTATTCAAACCCAGATGAATGAAGGTCGTATTGTTGATCCGTTTGATGATGTCGCTGAAGCTAACGTAGAGCCCATTACTTTAAAGGACAGTGTAGAAGGCGAAAACGCTGTTGATGCTTCAGCTAATAAGTCTCCTCCGGTCATTGATGATCCCATTAAGCAACTGCAACTTCCCTTAACACCAACGCCCTCTACGGAGGGCGTTCTTGATTCTGAAGCTAAGCAAATCGACGAAGCTAGCAATCAGGCTGCCCTATCGCCAGAGAATAACTTACCTGAGCCAAGCCAAGCGCAGAAAGAAGCCGGTAACTATAAGATGGGCCATGTAAAAGTTAACGGTATGGCTGTTTCCATAGAAAACCCTAAGGGTTCCCAGCGTTCCGGTGTCGATAGTGACGGTAAGGATTGGTCTGTCACCATGAAGCAACATTATGGGTATATCAAGGGGACCGAAGGCGCTGATGGCGACCATGTTGATGTGTTCATTGGTGACAGTCCCCAGGTAGATAGTGTGTATATTGTCGACCAAATAGAACCTAAATCAGGCAAGTTTGATGAACATAAGGTGATGATCGGTTTCGAGTCAGAGTTAGAAGCTAAGGACGGTTACTTGTCCAATTATGCTGATGGTTGGAAAGGGATCGGCGCTATTACAAAAATGCCCGTGGATGAGTTTAAGCAATGGGTTAAGACTCAAGCCACTAAAAAACCTTTTGTATATAAGGTACCAATAAATCTGGCTCCCAAAGAAGAGGTGAAGGTAGAAGCTGATGAAACGTTGATGATTAATGAGGAAAGTAATACTGCAGCTGTTATTGAAACCGATAATGAGAGGAGCAGTACACCGGTTGCGCCAAAGTCTGCAAAAATTGAAGATTTTGGAGAAGTGCTTCTTGGAGCTGCTAAGCACACTTATTCTTTTAATGAATCATTGGGAGCTGAAGTAGACACAGAGACAGCACCACTAAGTAAGTCATTCCCACAACCAGATTATCAAAAGTTGACTGATGAAGGGGCGGATCCTGTTGCGTTGGCACTGGTTGCTCAGTTACGAGGTGAAATCAAAACTAAGCCTAAGAAGTACGGTAAAGGTGGCTGGGCTAGTCAGGTTGATAGTTCCCGCGCATTTTCAGTAAAGCTCTTGTCTGGAGAGCATAGCGTGGATGATGTGGCAAAGAAAATGTGGGCGCATGATCAGAACGTGTACGGTCGTCAGTATATTAAGCACCTGCCTGATGTCATCGCTATAGCTAAAGATATTCCTGCGAGCAGCATCAAGTCACTCGGTAACTATAAGCTCAATGAAGCACATTACTCACTATTTCATGGTGAAAAGGACGTGGATAAATGGGTTGTGACTAATACCAAGCAGGGTGGTGGATTGGGAGGAATGGGTAACCAAGCTCACTTCGATACTAAACAAGAAGCGCTTACCTTCATCAAAGAGCAAGTAACTGACACGTCGACGGTTAATGATAAAAAACTGGCAAAGTTTGATATTTGGACTGAGCGAGGCAAGTCTGGTGTGGTATTTCTTGGCAAGAAATTAGCGGCAAATAAATACATTGAACTAAAACGTTTTGATAAAGGGAGTGAGGCTCGCGCTTATCGAGTTGATAACAATGTTGAGTTGGTTGAGTTACTAAAGCAAAAGAGACAGGTTGGGGCCATGAGGCGACCCGATAATAACCCTAGAGTTGGAGAGGAACACCGTAAAGGAAAAGACGCGACACCTGATTTATTTAGCAATACTTTCGGTTTTCGTGGTGTCCAGTTTGGGAATTGGGTTGAAGGGGGAAAGCGCCAAAATGACTTAAATTATGCCTTCGATGGACTAATGGATCTTGCATCGGTGATAAATGTGCCACCAAAGGCATTATCACTCAACGGCCAGCTTGGATTGGCATTTGGGGCGAGAGGAAAAGGGGGAAAGAATTCTGCTGCTGCACATTATGAACCTAATTCTGTTGTGATAAACCTGACGAAGAAACAAGGCTCAGGAAGCTTGGCTCATGAGTGGTTTCACGCACTAGATAACTATTTTGCAAAGATGGACAACGAAAGCGTAGGTGAGCAGAGCAGTTTATATTTAACTGATAGTTCTCGTCAGGCAGGTCTACTGAAAGAAGGTAGGTATCAGCGTTCTAGCAGTGATGATTTTGGTGTAAGACCTGAAGTTTTTGATGCTTTTAAGCGTGTGACATCAACCATTAAAAAAGAAACAGATCTTGTTAATCGTTCGGCTCAAAGAGATAAGTTCAGAGCAAAAAACTACTGGGGAACGGTGGTTGAAATGACGGCCAGATCCTTTGAACGTTACGTGATCGGTAAGTTAGCGCAGCAAGGGTATGAAAGTGATTACCTGGCTAATATCGTTAATGAGTCATCAACAGCAGCCATGGATGAAATGTCAGATTACCCTTATCCTTTAGCGGTTGAAATGGACGTGGTTAACAAGGCATATGATGGTTTGTTTGATACCTTGAAAACCAAAGAAACAGATAAAGGTGTCGCGCTTTTCCGTAAAGACGCCAGTACGGTTTTCAATAAAGGTAAACTTAAACCTAAAGGGATCCCTCTCAGCGAAGCTAAGGCGATTGCACAAGAATTTGTAGACTCTTACAATGGTAATATAAAGTTGGAATTTAAGGTTCGTCAGACTCAAGAGGAATTGTATGGACCAGAAGCAACGATTGAAAAATACGGACGGATCAAAGGCTCGTATAATGGAAAAGGAAAATCCGTTCTTGGACTTGTCTCAGGCAACTTGCATTCTTCGGCAGACGCAAGAGAAACCCTGCGACACGAAATCCTTGGACATTACGGTTTGGCAACGTTTAGTCAAATTGATAAAAAGGCCATTCTCGACAAAATCATAGACGCACAAAGTGAACCGACATTAAAGGTTCAATGGGATAAAATAAAAGCCGATAGCTACTATTCAAAACTAGATATTAACCAGCAAGCAGAAGAGGTGTTTGCACACACCGTTGAAAATTATCGAAATGGCTTGCAGCGCCTTTATGACACTATAATTGCTTGGTTAAAAGGCTCCTTGCGAAAAGTTGGTCTCAATAAATACCCATCATCATCTCAAGAACTCCACCGTTTAGCCGCGACGATTGCCAAGCAGATCCGCAGTGGTGACCGAGGTGGCCCTATCGATAGTAATAATCAGACTATGCACCGAAGGGAGAGTGCTGGACATTCTTTACCAGATGAAAACCTAAAAGCTTACTTTATTCGTAATGTGCAAGATAAGTTCTACCGGCTAAAACTGGCTCAGCGAGATTTAGATGTGAACGATAGCAATAATGCGTATATGGCCGAAGAAGCCTTTCACGGTAAGATCGGTGAGGATTTGCGAAAACTTGAACTCGAGCATACTGACAAAATAGCCAAAACCATGGCAGAGCATTCGCTAAGCCAAGATGAAGTTGATCTCTATCTTATCGCTAAGCATGCCAAAGAGCGTAATGCGTATATTGATACCATTAATCCTGAGTTAGGCGGGGCAGGCTCAGGTATGAATAACGATCAGGCGCAAGCCATTCTAGATAAAGCGGTGTTGGAAAGTAAACGTTTGGCATTAGAGTCAGTCGCCAATGAGGTCTATTCCATGCTCGAAAAAAGTCGGGTTAATATAGTTAATTTCGGTTTAGAGCAACAAGATGCGATTGATACTTGGAAATCTCAATATCAATATTACGTACCACTAAAAGGCTACGCTGCTGAAGATGGAACTCATACTAGCAAAAGTAAGAAATTTGGTACCGGTAAAGGGTTTAATATTAGAGGCAGAGAAACCATTAAAGCGATGGGACGTCGATCTTTAGCTGAATCACCACTTCTACATACTATTGAAGATACAACTCAAGCCGTGATCCGTGCGCGTAAGAATGAAGTTGGACAAACCTTCTTGAGGCTCGTTGAATCCAACCCAGATCCCGAACTATGGCAGATATATACTGCTAATGATCCTGATTATCGGCGTGGTGAAGTTAGCCAGGACGGCGAGAAAGTTATTGGGCAAGTCAAGATGACCGCCTTTGAGATGGGTAACGCTAAAGACAAATACTTCACTACTAAAGTGGATGGCGTAGAGCACTTTATTAAACTCAAAGATCCACTTTTACTGCAAGCGATGGGTAACTTGGGAGTCGATCAATCTAACTTGCTGACACGTACTCTCGGCGTTGCCACTCGTACTTTGTCCGCGTTAGTGACCACATGGAATCCTGAATTTATGGCAACTAACTTTGCTCGGGATATTCAGGCCGCAATCTACAATGTAGTGGCTGAGACTCAGGTTAATGATGGTAAGGCGCTGAATACGGAGAAGCTGGCTCTTAAGATGATAAAGTCGACACCTCGCGCTATGGCTGTGCTTCGACAAGGTTTTAGAAATAATAAGTTTGATGGTTCAGCGAGATTTAGCAATCCTAAGTGGGGTCGTTATTTAAAAGAGTTTCTCGAGTCTGGGGCTAAGACTGGTTGGGTGAACCAAAAGGACATTCAGGGGCTGGCAAATGAGCTTAAAGGGACAATATCCAGAGCGAGCAATACCAAGCAAGGAAAGGTGCGCCGGATGGGGAAACAGGTCGCTGATTTTGTTAGCGACTATAACGATGTTGTGGAAAACGCGACTCGGTTTAGCGTTTATTATCATGCGAGAGAGCAGGGTATAAGTGTAAAGCAAGCCAGCAGTTTAGCTAAAAACCTGACCATTAATTTTAATAGAAAAGGAGAGGTGAGTAATACAGTTAATGCACTGTTCATGTTTGCTAATGCCAGCGTACAAGGTACGGCCAATATGCTAAGAGCGGTAGCGACGCCAAAAGACCGTAGTAAATCGTTATGGGATCCACAGTTTTATAACTTATCGCAGAAAATGGCTATTGGAACCATAGGAACCACTGTGGTTATGGCTAACTTAATGCGTGAGATAGGCGGCGATGATGAAGATGGCACTCCTTTCTATGACAAAGTACCAGATCACGTTAAGGCGACCAATTTTGTAATAATGCTCGGTGGTATGGACTATGTGGCTATCCCTATGCCGTATGGCTACAACCTGTTTGCGAATATCGGACATAGTATAGATGGTGTAATACAAGGTAAGTCAATCGGTAAGTTAGCGACAGGCTTAGTGCTATCCGCTGCAGGCACATTCTCGCCAATCGGCTTTACGCCTACTGTTGCTACGCCTTTTGTCGAGGTTGATCGCAACAAGAATTTCTTTGGTGGGAATATCTATCCTGAGCAACATGGCTTTGGTGCCAAAAAATCAGATTCACACTTGGGCACTAACTACACCTGGGAATGGACTAAAGAGTTAACAATCTGGCTTAATGAAGTGACAGGCGGTTCTAAGTTTAGATCCGGCATGGCTGATTTTACCCCGCAATCTATAGAGCATTTAGCTAAGTTTATGGGTGGTGGGGTATTGCAGTTTGGTTTGCGCTGGCAAAACCTAGCTGTTAAAGCGATGGAGGGGAAAGAAATTGAGTCTAGAGACATTCCCTTTGCTAGGCGTTTCTATAAACGCCTAAACCCCAAAGCCGCAATAGGAGAATTTTACACCGCCAAGGATACCCTCGCTAAAGTTAAGGCTGATTACCTCTCTTTGCATGGTAAAGATAAGGTTGAATTTAAGCGTGAATATAAGTTGTCTTTGGAACTGCAGAAATTTGCATCAAATATCGAAAAGTCACTACGAAATCTTAATAAACAAAAAGGAAGTATTGAGGCCAGTCGATTATCTTCTTTAGAAAAGGAACGTAGAATACAGTTGATTGAGGATAAAAAAATAGAACTGACACTACGATTCTCTAAGAAAAGAAACGAGCTAGGCCTCCAGGAGTTGTAATGAGAGGCGTTACCTCATTGTTCCTTTCAACTTTAATGTAAAAACTGATACTAGGATTTTGCAAACCAAACAGTCCCGCCAATTCCCACCACAAAGTAACCTACATAAGGCCAAGGATATTCGGCGCCTAATTGCTTCAGTAAAACCAGAGCAAACGTCCCACCTAAAACCCAGCAAAGCGGAAAGAAAAAAGCCAGTTTAATGAATGCTGCAACGCTGCGGATCAATTCCATAGAAACCCCCACTGAGCCATTTTAATAGTGCGCTTGAAGATAGTCATAATGTAGGTATTCAAACTTACATTAATGTTCAGCAAGTAGAGAGTGATATTGATTCTCTAGAAAGCAGCGAAAGAAGCCATTTAGAAGCGTGATCGGTGACTTAATGAACTGAAAATTGTCGTCGTAGAGCTATGGATAATCTTGTCAGTACCATTTGGCAGCAAAGGTTAGAACAATAGATGTATGCTATTTCCCCACAAGTAGAGACTTTTGTTTTATATGGGTACTTTTAAAGCTGTTTCGCCTAAGTTTGCTTTTGTTCGACCTCGACTTTAATGTAGACTTACCACTACGTTGGGCCACCGCATCCGAAAGAGGGACTTTAAGAATCTTGTACCAAACTGTGTACATAATTTTAAAAGTTACCGACAGTTTAAAAATAAGGTGCTGAATTGTGTATGAATATTGTTTTCGCCGAAACAAATACATGATTCATTGCGAGGCTCATAAAATTAAGGCAAGATTGGCGCTGCTTTTAAAATTATGGTCCTCTACATGCCGTTTAATATACCTATCGCGTTAACTTTGTTCAGGTTGTTTTTATTACCTGTGTTTGTTGTTATTTTTTACCTGCCTTATACTTGGTCGCCATTTGCAGCCGCATTTGTATTCTGGCTAGCAGCAGTGACTGATGCTCTTGATGGTTACGCAGCAAGAAAATTAAAGCAGTCGACACGATTTGGTGCTTTTCTCGATCCTGTTGCTGATAAGATTATGGTAACAACAGCTTTGGTTCTTCTTGTTGCAGAATACAATAGTATTTGGATGACTCTCCCTGCGTTATTTATGATTGGCAGAGAAATTGTTATTTCCGCATTAAGAGAATGGATGGCTGAAATCGGTAAGCGAGGCTCTGTTGCAGTATCATGGATTGGTAAATATAAAACAGCAGCACAGATGACAGCGGTAACAGGCTTAATTTGGCAACCGAATGACATTATCACCTATGCAGCTTACGCACTATTTTATGTCGCCGCGGTATTGACGTTCTGGTCAATGATGAACTATATCATGGCTGCCTGGAGTGATTTGACTGCTGATTCGAATAATTAAAATGCAATAAGATTGTTTAGTGTCCAAGCAGTCATTTATTGTGAAATATGCAATTGACTCTTGGCGCTAAATCGGTAGAATGCCATTCCGCAGTCAGGGGAAAGCTTCTTAAGTAGAACTTGATGTGTAGATAAGATTAAAGCGACATTAGCTCAGTTGATAAGGGGGAAAGAAGATACCTTTATTGATGATTATAGATAATGTTGATAAGTAAGATGCGACATTAGCTCAGTTGGTAGAGCGATACCTTGCCAAGGTATAGGTCATCGGTTCGAACCCGATATGTCGCTCCAAATTATTTAAAATGTGACTTAGCTCAGTTGTTTATTGATAGAGTTAATACCTTCTTTTTACCAAGGTATAGCTTCTCGTTTAAATCAAGAGCCGGTTCGAACCCATTCTCTATTAGAGAAAGTTCGCACAAAATGATGTAAAAGATAACAATGGCGCGATGGCAGAATGGCTATGCTGCGGATTGCAAATCCGCCTATCTCGGTTCGACTCCGGGTCGCGCCTCCATATTTAGATTATGATGAGTTTGGCTTTTTAAACAAGAGTCATACAGTATTAACTACCGATAATACGTATCGTCAGAGTCAACGAGTTTGCCCGAGTGGTGGAATCGGTAGACACAAGGGATTTAAAATCCCTCGCTGAATAAGCGTGCCGGTTCAAGTCCGGCCTCGGGTACCATCATTCTCTTAGAGATGAGCACGAAAGCCTCGACGAAAGTCGGGGCTTTTTTGTATCTGGTATTTATCAGCAAATTATTCCACTCAGAATCAATTTATCATGAGTAAGGCTCTGATAACTTCCAAAGCGAACTTGGCTTAATAATACTAAGTAGTATTGATATAAAACAATATTATGCAGTTGATATGGTAGTTGATAAGCAGAGTCATCTAGGGCTTTTGCTCAACATGCAGACATAGTGAAGACAAAATAAACGTTGGGGATTGCTTTTTAACCACTTGAATAAAAAGATAAAATATAATGTTGACTCATTTTTTAAATCAGTTAAAGTATCCTCACTTTCTTAGAGTGGCAATGATTAACAAGTGCTTTAAGATGTGAAAATGAATTTTGGCGCGATGGCAGAATGGCTATGCTGCGGATTGCAAATCCGCCTATCTCGGTTCGACTCCGGGTCGCGCCTCCATATTTAGATTATGATGAGTTTGGCTTTTTAAACAAGAGTCATACAGTATTAACTACCGATAATACGTATCGTCAGAGTCAACGAGTTTGCCCGAGTGGTGGAATCGGTAGACACAAGGGATTTAAAATCCCTCGCTGAATAAGCGTGCCGGTTCAAGTCCGGCCTCGGGTACCATCATTCTCTTAGAGATGAGCAAAAAAGCCTCGACGAAAATCGGGGCTTTTTTGTCTGTTGATCATTTAGAAAGCATACTTTAACCCCCTCGTGCAGTAATAAGATCACTCCGCCTCTATTATAACGTTTGGCTCGGAAATGTACGGTCGCTAGACGTTATGTGAAGGTATTCACTTAATTGAAGTTTTACCAAGCATTTGAAATATCAACTTGTTTACAGTTTATGACTCATTGAAGTATGACTGACACCGCTGGTTGAGGCAGAGATGTTACGGCATTGACTAAAATACACTTTTGGCATTATTGAGATCTAAGGGGTAAACTTTGCTTAGTTTCAGCATTTGATTAGATAATATTGTCTCTCATTATCTCTAGTTCAATTGCGATAATAGGAGGTGGTGTTATGGATCAGGGAAAGTTTATTAGGAGAATTTTTGCTATTTCCCTATCCTTTTTCTACCTTGCCTCTGCGTCAGCAATAGACAGAATTGACGCTGCAATCAACTCTCTTCAATATCAAGTTCAATTAGTGAATTTAATCCAACCTTCGGAACGTTTTACTGAGTACAAGCATATTCTGTCCCACGGCTCCAGAGATGAACATTTAGCCATCGTCGATAATATTCAAAAAGATCTTGCTCAATTCTGGCGTTCTGAGAATGTTCCGATTCAAGGTGGGGGAATGACTAATGATCTATATCTAAATGCATTTTCAATCGAACCTAGCTCTAAGGATTACCTCCCTACCAGTAATCGGATTAGATATTTGCTCTGGATAAATGAACATAACAGTTGGAAAATCATTGTGTTGAACGCTTGGCTTAAAGAGGGGGATAGTCATTCCGCGATACCTGAAATTCGCCGTCGGTTAACGTTACTAGGCGATTTAATCGTTCTAGAGCCTGAAAGTCGTGTTATGACAGAAGACATTGTTAGCGCTGTGCAAGGGTTTCAACATCGTCATGGCTTGAAGCAGGATGGAGTAATTGGACCTGAAACGTTAAGGTGGTTAAATCTCACTCCTGAAAATAGGGCGCATGTTCTAGCGGATAACTTTATAAGTAAATCCAGTTACCTGGCAACGATTGGTTCCCGCTTTCTATTAGTCAACATCCCTGCGTTTGAAATGGTTTTAGTTGATAAAGGTGAGGTACAACTCGAGTCCAGAGTCATCGTAGGTAAACCGTATCGACAAACGCCAAGATTGAGTAGCAAGATATCTAATATGATTCTTAATCCAAGCTGGCGAGTCCCTAGGAATCTGTTAAGGCGCGATCTTCTACCAAAAGTGCGCCAAGATGGTGCTTATATCAACGAACATAATTTTGATGTTTATAACTCCGCGGGAACTCAAGTAGTTAAAACGGCAGAGGAGTGGCAAGATCTGGCTGGAGGGCGGTTTCCATATCGGCTGGTACAAAAGCCAGGAGCGGATAATACATTAGGGCGTTATAAATTTTACTTTGAAAATGAGTACAATGTTTATCTTCATGATACCTATGATAAAGCGTTATTTGAAAAAACCAATAGAGCACTTTCTTCTGGTTGTATTCGAGTCGAAAAAGTAGAGTCTTTAGCAAATTGGCTGGCATCCAATTTAGTTAAAGATAAGCAAACTTGGGTCGATCTACAAACATATAGAGATAAGACCCAGTGGTTTTCCTTCGATAACGCTTTAGCCGTTCATTTAGTATATTGGACAGCTTGGGTGGACGAGAGGGGCTTGGCTCAATTTAGAAATGACATTTATCACCAGAATTCAATGCTTAATCTTGTTTCATTACAAGAGTAGTTTTTGGTGCCCATTAAAACAGTGTATTCCCTTATAAATGTTAACTTGATTTTACTCTGAATAACGTATATTTTATCGAAAATATGGTTAATTATTAGTCAGTGGTGATCGAGTGTCTTTAGTTTGTCCCGCCCGTAGGCAGTTGTTGTTAGGCCTTAGTGGTATTGCAATGTGTTCAGTTATCCCATCAAAGGTTCAGGCGAGCCGTTCAACAAAAGGGATTAGAAATCTGGGTTTTAAAAATATTCATACTGGTGAGCGTGGACATGGAAGCTATTGGATTGATGGGCGCTACCAAGAGAATATTTTATCTGAATTTAGTCATACATTAAGAGACCACCGACGTAACGAGTCTGCTCCTATGGACATTCGTTTATATGATCTTTTATTTAAGCTCAAAGAGACGTTAAATGTTGAGTATGATTTTAATGTTATATCTGGATACCGATCGCCAAAAACTAATGCTATGTTGGCATCAAAAAGTAGTGCTGTAGCTAAGAAAAGTTACCATATGAAAGGAATGGCAATGGACATTGCTATTCCAGATGTTAAGTTAAGTTATCTCCGTGAAGCTGCGATAGAACTTAAACTTGGCGGTGTTGGATATTACCCGCGTTCAGGCTTTATCCATGTTGATACAGGGCCAGTGCGAACTTGGTAAATGATCTATGCCGAGATATACATTAAATGGTTTGTTAGTTTTGGGGGGCTATGGTAGTATCCGCCCGCAATAAAAGCGTCCTCGTTGGTCGAAAATGGGGGACAAACTGAAACTAATTTATTTAAGTGAGAAAGCTATGTCTTATACTATCGCTGCACAAGTCCGTACTGAAATTGGGAAAGGTTCGAGCCGCCGCCTACGTCATGCCGACAAAGTCCCTGCAGTTATCTATGGTCCAGGTAAAGAGCCTGTTGCTATCGTTTTTGACCATAAAGATATCATCAACATTCAAGCGAATGAAGATTTTTACACCGTTGCTCTAACTATCAACCTTGATGGTACTGACGTTAAAGTTAGCGTTAAAGCTATGCAACGTCACGCGTTCAAGCCTCTTATTGAGCACGTAGATTTCACTTACGCATAAGCGTGTAGTGTAGTTAATAAAAAAAGCGCCTATTGGCGCTTTTTTTATATTTAATCATCAAGGTTAATTATTCCTCATCGTCATTTGGACAAGTCGCGATAATCGTTTGTTCCCCATCATCACCAACTTCCTCTAATCTAACATCAAATCCCCAAAGTCGATGTAAATGCTTGACCACTTCGTGACGGCTTTTTGACAGAGGAACCCGATTGGTAGGGATGTATCTTAATGTTAGTGACCTATCCCCCTTTATTTCGACATTTTGAACTTGAATATTTGGTTCTAAATTTGACAGATTGTATTGTTGTGACAACATCTGTCGAATATCTTTGTAACCTTGTTCATCGTGAATTGCCGAAACTGATAAATAGTTCTTTTTATCATCATCTAAAATACCAAAGAGTTTAAATTGGCGGATAATATTGGGTGATAAATACTGACTAATAAAGCTTTCATCTTTAAAGTTTTCCATTGCAAAATGTAATGTTTCAAGCCAATCACTGCCGGCTATGTCAGGAAACCAATGTTTATCCTCCTCTGTCGGATTTTCACATATTCGTCTAATATCGATAAACATGTTAAACCCTAATGCATAGGGATTAATCCCGCTATAATGAGGGCTGTTGTAGCTAGGTTGCGCAATTACATTGGTATGATTTTGTAAGAATTCCAGCATAAACCTGTCGGTAACCAAACCCTCATCATATAGGTGATTGAGTATGGTATAGTGCCAAAATGTAGCCCAACCTTCATTCATTACCTGAGTTTGTTTTTGTGGGTAGAAGTATTGCCCCATCTTACGTACGATGCGGACAATCTCCCGTTCCCATGGTTTTAATAAGGGGGCGTGTTTCTCTATAAAGTAGAGAATATTTTCTTGGGGTTCTTCTGGAAAGCTTGACCTAGGTTTCTCTTTTGACTCACTTTGAGTTGATGGTATCGTTCGCCAGAGATCATTAACCTGACTCTGCAGATATTCTTCACGATCTTTTTGTCTGAGTTGTTCCTCCTTAAAAGATATTTCACTTGGACGTTTATATCGGTCAACGCCGTAATTCATTAAGGCATGACAAGAATCAATAATTAATTCAACTTTTTCAACGCCGTGGACTTCTTCACATTGACTTATGTAGTTTTTAGCAAAAACAAGATAGTCAATAATAGAACTGGCATCTGTCCATGTTTTGAAAAGATAGTTGCTTTTAAAGAAGCTATTATGACCAAAACAAGCATGGGCCATCACCAATGCTTGCATGGTAATGGTATTTTCTTCCATAAGGTAAGCGATACAGGGGTCAGAGTTAATAACAATCTCATAGGCAAGACCCATCTGACCACGTTTATAGCTCTGCTCGGTCTCAATGAATTTTTTACCGAACGACCAATGAGTATAACCTATGGGCATGCCGATGCCTGCATAGGCATCCATCATCTGTTCGGCCGTGATCACCTCAATTTGGTTTGGATATGAGTCAAGTTTGTAATGTGCTGCAACTTTTTCTATTTCTGTTAAGTAAGTTTGCAATAGTTCAAAGTTCCAATCTGGCCCATCGTCAAGCGGTGTTCTCTTTTTTCTCTTATCCATAACGCCCCCTAAACAGCTTGTTTCTTAAATAGTTCTCTAAATACAGGGTATATGTCTTCAGCTTGCTTAATATGTTGCACGGCGATGTTATCGAAGCTTTGTTGCAAGCTCTCGTATTCACGCCAAAGTGTTTGATGAGCGCGGTTGGTGATCTCTATATAACTAAAGTATCGCACTACAGGTAATAGTTTTTCCTCTAATAGTGTTTTACATCCTGGTGAATCGTCAGCCCAGTTGTCACCGTCAGAAGCCTGAGCCGCATAGATGTTCCATTCGCTCTCAGGGTAACGCTCTTTCTGTATTTGATGCATGAGTTTTAACGCACTAGAGACTATCGTTCCACCCGTTTCTTGTGAGTAGAAAAATTCATGTTCATCGACTTCCTTAGCTTGCGTATGGTGGCGTATGTAGACGACGTCTAGATTTTTATAGGTTCGAGTTAGGAAAAGGTATAGCAAAATATAAAACCGTTTAGCCATATCTTTGGTTGCTTGATCCATAGAACCTGATACGTCCATTATGCAGAACATGACAGCTTGACTCGAAGGGATCTCCCTTTTGGCATAGTTGTTATACCTAAGATCGAACGTATCGATGAAAGGCACTTTAGAAATTTTCCGCTTTAATTCTTCAATATCTTGTTTTAAAGACAGAATTTTTTCAGCTTTTGCACCTGGAGTATTCTCAAGCTTCTCAAGTTCAATCATCAGTTGCTTTAGGTCTTTCTTCTTCGATGACGACATTGCGATGCGTCTGGCAAGCGATGATCTGAGTGAGCGCACAATATTGATGTTTGCCGGAACGCCGTCATTAGTAAATCCAGCTCGGTATGTTTGATATTCAACTAACTTATTTAGACGATTGTTTTGTAAGTTTGGCAGTTCTAGATCTTCAAAAAGCAGCTCTAAGTACTCATCTTTTGAGATCTGAAATACAAAATCATCCTCACCTTCACCTGAATCAGAAGCTTCGCCTTGACCTGAGCCTTGACCACCGCCTGATGGGGGACGCTCAATCTTATCGCCTCGAGTAAATTGATCATTGCCAGGATGAACGCGCTCTCTAATACCACCTTGACCTTGATGAAAAGAAGGCTCTTGTATATCTTTTGTGGGGATACCAATTTTCTCCCCTTTGTCGACGTCTGTGACACTTCTTCTTGTTACTGCATCGCTGACAGATTTTTTAATCTGTTGCTTATATCTATTAATGAAACGTTGACGGTTGACTGTACTTTTTCCCTTAGCATTAAGCCGTCTATCGATAAAATTCGCCATGCGCACCTCCCAAGCCATAGTAGGGAGCAAGCTCCCTACTTGTCTCTCTAAGTTAAGAAGACTTACGTACTCTCAGATACCATTCTGATAGCAGTCTGACCTGTTTCTTGGTGTAACCTTTATCCATCATACGATCGATGAAGTCATCATGCTTACGTTGATCATCGGTTGAGGTTTTAGCGTTGAAAGAGATAACAGGTAAAAGATCTTCTGTATTTGAGAACATCTTCTTCTCTATTACAGTACGAAGTTTTTCATAGCTGGTCCAAAGTGGATTAGAACCATCATTATTGGCTCTCGCTCTTAGTACAAAGTTAACTATCTCATTTCGGAAATCTTTTGGATTACTAATACCCGCTGGTTTTTCAATTTTTTCAAGCTCTGCGTTTAAGGCTGAACGGTCGAAGAGTTGTCCAGTTTCAGGATCTCGATATTCTTGATCTTGGATCCAGAAGTCGGCATAGGTTACGTAGCGGTCAAAAATATTTTGGCCATATTCGGAATACGATTCGAGGTAGGCGGTTTGGATCTCCTTACCGATAAATTCAACATACTTAGGAATAAGGTAGCCCTTGAGGAACTCGAGGTAACGTTCTGCTGTATCGCTTGGGAATTGCTCTTGCTCTATCTGTCTTTCAAGCACATAGAAAAGATGAACCGGATTGGCTGCTATCTCGCTGTGATCGAAGTTAAAGACTTTAGAGAGGATTTTAAAAGAGAAACGGGTTGATAACCCATGCATTCCTTCATCGACTCCAGCATAGTCACGATATTCTTGGTATGATTTAGCCTTTGGATCTGTGTCTTTGAGGCTTTCACCATCATAGACTCGCATTTTTGAATAGATGGAGGAGTTCTCTGGTGCAACCATTCTAGATAGCACACTAAATTGAGCTAACGTTTCTAGTGTACCTGGAGCACAAGGAGCCTTAGCCAGTTCAGAGTTAGAAAGTAATTTGTTGTAGATCTGTATCTCCTCAGTGATCCTGAGGCAGTAAGGTACCTTGACTATGTATACCCTATCTAAGAATGCTTCATTTGTTTTATTGTTTCTAAAGGTGGTCCATTCAGACTCATTAGAATGGGCGAGTATCATGCCAGTAAAGGGGAGGGCAGAGAGACCCTCGGTACCATTATAATTACCCTCCTGAGTCGCAGTTAGTAGCGGGTGAAGCACCTTAATCGGCGCTTTAAACATCTCTACAAATTCCATTAACCCTTGATTGGCACGGCATAATGCACCTGAGTAGGAGTAAGCATCTGCATCATTCTGGGCAAAATGTTCTAATTGCCTAATGTCGACTTTACCAACTAAAGAGGAGATATCTTGATTGTTCTCATCTCCAGGCTCTGTTTTTGCGATGGCCATTTGGTCTAAAATGGCGGGGTAGACTTTGACAACCTTAAATTTAGATATGTCGCCCCCAAACTCATGTAAACGTTTTACAGCCCAAGGTGACATAATACATTTTAAGTATCTGTGAGGGATTTTGTATTCATTGAACAGTAATTCTGCATCCTCATCAGGGTTAAAAAGACAGAATGGATGATCATTAACAGGGCTTCTAACACCATTTGCACTCAAGATGTAAATGGGGATTTTCTGCATTAAAGACTTTAGCTTTTCTGCCAGCGATGATTTACCGCCGCCAACAGGACCAAGTAAATACAATATCTGCTTTGATTCCTCAAGACCCTGTGCTGAATGTTTAAGGTAAGCGACTATCTGTTGAATAGCCTCTTCCATGCCATAGAAGTTTTTAAATTCTGGGTAGCGTGAAATTAACCGGTTGGAGAAAATTCTGCTGAGAATAGGATCTTTTGATGTATCGACAACTTCAGGTTCTCCAATTGCAAGAAGCAATCTCTCGGCTGCCAATGCATAAGAACTTCGGTTCTCTTTACAGATGGTTAAAAATTCCTGTAATGAATATTCTTCGTCCAGCTTTTTTTCATAGCGCTGTTGGTAATGCTCAAATATGCTCATAGTCTACCCCCTGAAACGCCCAAATAGGTTGAAAGCGATAACTGAAAACCAGTCTCCTGTTATTAATATTAGACCTAAATCGTTAACTAAGCATTAAAAAAGTTAAATAAAACAATGACAAACAGTTGCAAATGCAACAGTTGCAGAAGTAGGTTAGGGGATAGTGCAGTAAGAAGTGGTTAGCGGAAATAAAAAAGGAGCTTTAAAAAGCTCCTAATATTTTTAGTGATGAGTATGGTTACTCGTCAGGTTTAACTAAAAATTAAGCAAAATTCTGATTAACAAAATCCCAATTTACCAGTTCCCAATAATGGGCAAGGTAATCAGGTCTAACATTGCGATAATCAATGTAGTAAGCATGCTCCCAAACATCAACAGTCATCAGAGGTGTAACACTGCTATCCGTTAGAGGTGTAGCTGCATTGCTTGTGTTCACGATGGCGACAGAACCATCAGAGTTCTTCACAAGCCAAGTCCAAGCACTACCAAAATTATTTACAGCTGAATCAGTAAACTTTGCTTTAAATGCTTCAAACGAGCCAAAAGCTTCATCAATTGCTTTTGCTACTGCACCAGTTGCAACGCCGCCGCCATTTGGTGATAGGCAGTTCCAATAGAAAGTATGGTTCCAGATTTGGGCTGCATTATTAAAAATACCACCAGAAGAGGTCTTAATGATCTCTTCTAGGCTCTTTTCAGCTAATTCTGTACCTTCTACTAGACCGTTAAGCTTTACAACATAAGTATTGTGGTGCTTACCGTAATGATATTCGATGGTTTCTTGAGAAATATGCGGTTCAAGAGCATCTTTAGCGTAAGGTAGTGCTGGTAATTCAAAAGCCATTGCGTTTCTCCACTCAACAAAAAATTGATTTATAGTATTTGTTAGTATGATTCTACTCGAAAAATCACACACAGTATGTTCAATTATAAGATTTTTGCAATCGATAAAATTAGTCTGTTAAAGCCTTATAAAAAGTAGGTTTTAGTTCTAGGCTTACCTGAAGTACAATAGAGGAAATTTATTCGCTATCGTGTGAGCTAGGAAAATAATAATGGAAACAAACGAAACAGTAGAGAAGATCAAGCAGCAGATTTCTGAAAATCCTATCATAGTGTATATGAAAGGTTCACCTAAATTACCGAGCTGTGGTTTTTCATCTCAAGTCTCTCAAATTATGATTAACTGTAATGCCCAGTTTGCGTTTGTTGATATTCTACAACATCCGGACATTCGCAGTGAATTGCCTAAATATGCTAACTGGCCAACCTTTCCGCAATTATGGATCGAAGGTGAGTTAATCGGTGGTTGTGACATCTTGACTGAGATGTACCAAAAAGGTGAGCTACAAACCTTGATTGCAGAGACTGCAGCTAAACATCAATCAGAAGAAAATGCTTCTTAATTAAGTTTTTAAGTGCGGTGTAGCTAAGAAAGCCTTTCATTTGAAAGGCTTTTTGTTTTAATTTTTGTGATCTTATACCGATTGAATATTTATACTTGAGATTCAGGTTTTGACGCTTTAGGCATTGGTAATAATAAGTTCATCATGATGGCTACGATTCCACACAAGCTGATCCCAGTTAGGCTGAATGAACCTATGCCAAAAGCCATGCCGCCAATACCGAAGACTAAGGTCACACCCACGATACACAGATTTCTTGGCTCATTAAGATCCACTTGATTCCTGATTAAAGCATTTAGCCCTACAGCGGCAATAGAACCGAACAATAGACACATGATCCCACCCATCACCGGGACTGGTATCGTCAACATGACGGCTCCCAGTTTACCGACAAAGGCAAGAATAATGGCGATGATTGCAGTATATGTCATGACTACAGGGTTGAAGTTTTTGGTTAACGTTATCGCGCCAGTGACTTCAGAATAAGTGGTATTTGGTGGCCCACCAAAGGCTGAGGCTGCGATAGTGGCAACGCCGTCTCCGGCTAAGGTGCGATGTAAACCTGGTTTTTTAAAATAGTCTTTTCCAGTGACATTGGAGATAGCAAGAATATCGCCAATGTGTTCGACTGCGGGGGCTATGGCAACCGGGATCATAAAGGCAATGGCATACCAATTTAATTCTGGCGCAACAAACTTGGGCATAGCAATCCAACTCGCGGTGAGTACTGGCGTAAAGTCAATGATGCCAAATCCTAAACTCAAACCATAGCCAACAAGAATACCGGCTAAGATAGGCATTAGTTTCAATAACCCTTTGGCAAATATAGCGACAGCTACAGTGCTTAACAGAGCTGAGAGTGAAATAAATAAGGCCGTACTTTGTTCAACCAATATGATTGAACCATCGCCACTTTTACCTAAAGCCATGTTAACGGCAGTTGGTGCTAGTCCTAAACCGATCACTATTATCACAGGACCAACCACTACAGGAGGAAGTAATCGTTTAATAAAACCATCTCCCCTAACCTTAACTAAGGTTGCAAGAATTAAATAGACACAACCAGCGGCCATTAATCCACCCATGGTGGATGGGATCCCCCATGTTTGCACGCCATACATAATTGGTGCGATAAAAGCGAATGATGAGGCTAGAAAGATGGGGATTTGTCGTTTGGTGATAAGTTGAAATATTAAGGTACCAACACCGGCTGTAAATAGAGCAACACTAGTATCCAAGCCTGTTAACAGCGGCATTAATACCAGCGCACCAAAGGCAACAAAGAGCATTTGAGCCCCTTGAAGTGCAAGTGAAACATTTTTCATTATTATTCTCTTAACGATTAGGTAAACCTGAAGACCATAACAGTTTTTGGTTGTTTTGATTGAGATGAGTGTCACTCTATCGGGAACTTATTAAACAGATTTATGATTGTATAGTAATAATGAAGTGAGATCAGATGCGGGATAAAAGTTGTGATACAATTTTGATATCTGAATCTTTAGAACAGTAGAAGATGCTCAAAACCTTATTTAAAGCCTCAATTTTATATGCGAGTTGTTTGTTGATTCAGCTCAACTCAGTCAATGCTGCAGAAGTCACTGTATTGGACGAGAGTCTAGTTCCTGTTGAAACCCGTTCGACAGCTGAACGCAATAAGGCTATCTCATTAGCGCTTCAAAACGTGATACTAAAAAATTCAGGTGCAAAAAGTGCATTAACCAATCCAATTGTAATGGCGAAAGTAAAGTCTCCCAATACACTAATAAGCCAATATGGTTATCATGATATTGATGGAGAGTTATTCCTTAGAGTCAATTTTGATCATCGACGTATACTGAAACTTCTACGAGATGCTCAACTGCCTGTCTGGGGTAAGCAACGTCCCTTGACCCTGATTTGGCTGGTTGAAGATCTTGATGGTGAGAGAAGTATTCTTAATGATGCTTCACTGCGGGATACACGTCATTCTTTTAAATTGGAAGCCGAAGCCAAAGGCGTGCCTCTATTATTTCCGTTGATGGATCTCGATGATAATATGCAGATCTCGGTCAATGATGTAAGAGGGATGTTTGTTACTCAAGTTGATCAAGCGTCTCTGCGTTACCAGTCCGACTACTTTGCAGTGGCATCAATGAGTCCTAATGTGAATGGCGTAGAGTATAGCGTTTCTTTATTTGCTAAAGGCGCTGGACAACAAGGGATGATGACACCTTTGGTCAGTCAACGTCAGGAAGCTGTCGATGTTAATGCCGCTGTGAAAGGGATTATATCTGTCGTAAGTGAGTATTATGTTAGCCGTTATGCTATTGCCGACACGGGAGCCCAGCTTAATAGTTCAATTACTTTTATTGATATCTCTGAGATGAAGCAGTTGGTTGAAATTGAAAAATACCTAAAACAACTCAGTGCAGTTAAATCGGTTAATGTTACTCAAATGCTAGGTTCCAGTGTTAAGTACAATCTTGAGCTGTTTGGTACTCTTGATGAACTCCATCGTTTGATGGCACTTGATCCAAGAGTTTTAGAGACCGAATCTCGAATTCGAGGTGATATGAATAGCAATGAAAACGTTATGGATCCAACTACTGTTTTAGATCAAGAGTTGGAATACCGATGGCTTGGCTAGTTATTCAAATTGGTGGATACTCATGTTAAGATGAGTATCTAAGTTACATCGTTTGAAATTGAGAAGTACTTGAGTGAAATCTAATTCACCTATACAGTTATCATTACCCGTTCATCTGCCTGATGATGAGACCTTCAATAGTTATTATCCAGCCGCTGGAAATGATGAATTAATTCAGAGTTTACAAGCATGTGCGGAAGGACACTCGGAACGTACGGTATTTTTGTGGGGACCTGTTAAATCAGGTAGAACTCACCTTATGCATGCGGCATGTGCGCATGCAAATGATCTGCACCGTAGTAGTTTTTATCTCCCCTTGGGTATTCATGCCAGTATTTCAACGGCATTACTCGAAGGCTTGGAGAATTTAGATCTTATTTGTATTGATGACGTCGATGCCATTGCCGGACATCCATTGTGGGAGGAGGCTATTTTTGATCTTTATAACCGAGTCTCTGAACATAAGCGTTGCTCACTCATTGTCAGTGCCAACGTTTCCCCAACGGATTCTGGCTTTACCTTACCTGATCTTATTTCTCGTATGCAGTGGGGTTTAAATTATCAACTGCAACCTATGGCAGATAATGAAAAGTTGGCAGCCCTGCAACGACGAGCTGCAATGAGAGGCTTGCAGCTTCCAGAAGATGTCGGTCGCTTTCTTCTTAATCGATTAGCGCGTGATCTTCGAACACTCTTTGATGTATTAGATAAACTAGATAAGGCGTCATTGGTCCATCAACGTAAGTTGACAATTCCTTTCGTTAAAGAGATGTTAAGGTTGTAGGGTTCTTTTCGGTTATCGTTATAATGAAAATAGAAAGCGCGGAGACTCAATGAGAACCGCGCTTTTTTGTGTCCATTGTCTTTTTAATCTAACAGTTTATGTCTATCGCCACTGATCCTAAGCTTAGGTGAGATTGATTCAATTTGAACACTGCTTTGTTGATCCGTTCTGGATTTTTTAGCACTCGCTGACGGTGAGATAGTTAGGTTCTTAGACCAGGAGTCCCCCGATTTCATTGCAATCGGCTCAGGGAGGTTACTTATTAAGTTAGTACCATTCATATTAGGGAAAATACTATCGATAATAAAAGCCGCTCTATCTTGCAGTGAGCTTTGGCCTATTCGTCCTCGCTGACCCCAGTCAACAATAATCGTCTCAGCTGTTGCATTTTGAGGGCGATCAGTCACTCCCATATCCCGTAAAATGTCATATCTATGGCTCATCATGGCTTCTTCAAACAACATAGCCGTATCTTCACGAGTACTTGAGTAAGCATAATAGTCACTGGCAGTATCGTTGGAGAAAAATTGAGTGATGTCATCTGGTAGATAAGCTTTTTGGACTGAGTTTGCCGTTTCTCCTTTGAAACTGACCTTAGCCAGGCTGAACATCTCATCACTTGATAGGGGAAATTGAGCCGTGACTTTATCTGAAATTAACTCACCAGCATTAGCTCTACTTTGAAAATGATCAAGCAAGGTTTGATTATCTAAACCCAAGCTTGAGTGGATAGAACTTGGAAAGAAATCATTGGCATGTGCCAATTCATGGTAGAGCAGGGAAGATAAATCTGGAGACATCTCACCCAGCGTTCGATTGGTTCTTGTTGAACGTGCAATGGTGTAGGAGACAGAAGCATTATTTTTTACGTAACGCCAAGGCATGATGAAGCCTAAGTCATTACTGAAATTACTGCGAAAATCGGCGGCTTCATTAATCACGTCACGCTCTTCGGCAAGGAGCCAGAGATCGCTAGGGTCCAGATAGATAGCGCCAGTGACGACCCAGTAAAAAGAGGGGCGAACATCGTAACTTATCACCACGGCTGTCACCGACTGTAGGAGGTTTGCAAAATCACTGTTTGAGTCCATTTGGTTGATAAAGGTTTCAAAGTTCTCTCCCATCCATTGATGTGAAACCAAGACTCTGTCCATTATTTTTGCTTTATCTGTCCCGCCAGATATCTGCCCAAGTAAAGGCAACTTACTTGTCGTACAAGGTGAGGTCAGTTGATTAGAGTAAATACATGTTTCTATTGCACTTGCGTAAGGCGAGCTTTCTTTATAGGCAAATATTCTCGCTATAGGCTCATCGAAATATTGTGAAGTGATAGTGGCTTCATTCGTGATTAAGGCTAATACCTCTCCAGTGACAGATTCTCCAGAAATAGTCGCTGTAGCTCGTAATATGGAGACGGTATCGGCGTCGACTGTTGGTGCAATAAACTGCGGACGTTCAAGATTGACTATATCTAGGTTAACTTCGGGACCAAAGGCAATACACCAGTTGATATTTGACGGGATTTGATCTTCGTTTTCACCGAACCTGTCGATACGGAAACTGACACTATTCCCTTCGACGACTTGATGATCACTGCGAATATTGAGTAAAGGTGATATGGCATCATTCACGGTAACTTCAACTGTTTCAGTAAGGTCAAGACTCGTTGACTTTACGTTTACCGAGAAGGAATAGCTACCAGCTTCAGCCAACTGAAATGCTAACACTGGGCTTTTTACAGATGATAATACCAACGCTGGCCCACTGATTTGCTGCCATGTGAAATCGAGTCCCGAACTGTCTCTATTATTAACCTTGACCAGAATGGCTGCAGTTTGATGTGCTAAGTAATTTTGTTTAGTCATAAACTCAATACTTGATGACGTTGAGATGACGTTAAGTTCTGAGGGTTGATCACAATGAGTTAAACTTGGAGGAGTGGGAGCTGTTGGAGTTTGGGGTTCAGCTTCAGAGCCACCACCACAGGCTGTTAAGCTTAAAATACTGATAAGACTCAGGGCGCTATAATATCTCATAGATGCATACTCCAAACTTGATTACTCATTCATGTAACCTAAAGGTAACATGAGCTTAGGTGATTAATCTTCTTTTAAGTTTGTAAGTTAGCAAACAAAAAGCGCCGAAGGCGCTTTAAGTAATATGACTTGAGCATTGTTATTTTTTAAGTTTCTTTAACCCTAAACCTAACTCGCGTCCGCGTATTCTGGCATAAAAGGGGAAGCCCACCAGTAGAGCACTTAGCAGCAGCACCTCTACTAAAGCAAAAATAAAATGCTCGTTTGTAACATAAAGTAAGGTGAGTCCTTGAAGCATATAGAGGCAGATAACAAAACTCCCCCATGCGTAGGTGTAGGGCTTACCCTGAATAACACCTTTAAGTGGCAGCAAGATAGGTATGATCCAAAGGAGCATAAAGGTAAGAGAGTATTGGCCGTTTATTCCTTGATTTATGAACCAAACACTCAAAAGAACCACGAGGAATAGGTAGCCTGTTCGGCAAAACTGAAATAGTGTGTTAGAGCTCATGAAAGACCTATGTTATAAGATTAGTTGTAAAATCATTTATAAGATTGAAAGCACGTTTTCTGGTGGGCGACCGATGGCAGCTTTATTATTCGCTAACACTATTGGACGTTCAAGTAGTTTAGGTGTGTCGACAATGGCTTGAATAAGTTGTGCTTCGGTAAGATTAGGTTCGCCTAACCCTTGTTCCTTATATTCAGTTTCTTTAGTACGCATGATCTCCCTAGCGGTTAGATTCAGCTTAGTTAATAGCTCTTCAACGTCATTTTTAAGTAAAGGAGTCTTAAGGTATTCAATAACTAAAATGTCACAGTTATTTTCCTCAAGCAGAGCAAGAGTTTGGCGGCTTTTCGAACAGCGAGGATTATGAATAATCGTAACTTGAGTCATTGTGGTTAATCTTGTCTTCTAAATGTGATGATATCATACGTGAAAATGTGAGCGAAGTCACAATAAGAGTACCAACCAAACACTGATTTTTTTAACCCTATCTCAGTATAAGTAAATGTAAATAATGAGTATTATGCATGCCTATTTCCACATCCAGTCCATATTGATGGACTGGATGTGACAAATCATGACGGTGGTTACTTCAAGTCTTCCAGTGCTTTATCTGATAGTTTAAACTGCCTTATTCTTGCTTCTATTCGTGCAAGTTGAAGCGGATTGTCTTCAGTGAGTCGATAAGCGAAATTTAACTGATCAATAGCCCCTTTATAATCAGCCCCTAAAGCCATGGACTCCGCTTTTACGAAATGTTCAAGCGCTTTATTGCCTATTTTTTTATAGGCATCACTGAGCAGAAAGAAGGGAAGTTGATTCTGCTTATCCAGAAATATCTGATCTTCTAGCAAGGGGATCGCTTTTTTAGGCTGATCAGATTCAATGTAGGCATTGGCTAAGTTGATATTGATAACCTGAGAGGTCGGCTTAAGGCTTTTTTGGATCTCCAGTAAAGCGATGGCCTCAACATTGGCCTTTCTTTGCAGCAATAAATCGGTTTTAGTATCGATGTAAAAGAGATTGTTTTCATCCTCTTTTAATAGAGAGTCTATGATGGACTCTGCTTCTTTAAAACGGTCAACCTTGAAGAGTGCAAGTGCTTTGCCATACAAAGCTGCACTTTTAAAACTGTATGTCTTCTTGCTTAATTGAGTTTCAAATAGTGACAATACGGCTTCATCACTGTAGCCGGAAAACCGTACCTGTATTCGTGCTTTGGCTAATTGAAAGTCGATATTGTCAGGTGTATATCTGTGTGGATATTGTGCAGCTCTGTTTCTTGCATCAGTAATACGTGACTCTGGAAGAGGGTGAGTCAATAACATCTGTGGTGGCTTAGTGGTAAATCGGTATCGTGTGGCTAATTTTGCGAAAAAGTCTGATGCTCCATTGGGATCGAAACCCGCGTCCACTAGAATTTTCATGCCGATACGGTCAGCTTCCTTCTCATGCATACGGGTGTAATTTATCTTGGACTGGGTTGATAAGGCTTGTGTTGTAGCAAGGGCTGCCATTCCAGCTTGTGGGGCTGCAATGGTCAAGAGTATTGCGCCTAACATACCAATCATGGTTGCTGTAGAGCTTTTTTGTTGAGCTTCTAACGACCGAGCCAGATGTCGTTGTGTTACGTGGGTTATTTCGTGTCCAAGTACAGATGCTATCTGACTCTCATTATCAGCATTAAGGAACAAGCCAGTATGAACACCAACATGTCCGCCAAAAAATGCGAATGCGTTGATCTCATCATTTCTTAGTAAGAAAAAATAAAAGGGGGTCTTGACTCCAGTGGCATGTGCTACTAATTTGTTGCCTAATTCTGTGAGATATTGGCTCAACACTGGGTCATTGAGCATGGGTGCTGATGAACGGATAACACGCATATAAGCATCACCATAAACAGTTTCTTTCTCGAGACTGAAGGTGTTTACTGCTGCAGTACCTAGATCGGGTAGATCATTATTAGCAAAGGCAAGAGGAGCAGTGGCACAGAATATGAGAGACAATGCACCAGCTAAAAGCGATTTTGTCGATGTGAATTTACTCAAACTGATCCTTAATAAAACATACTGTCACTAATTATGCGATATCAACGTGGTGATAGCATTGCTTGTGATCTTCTTGTCACTTAGGATAATAGTCAAGGTTTGTTCATAGCAAGACTATTATGATTTTTATTGATTTAACCTCATTTCGTTGTCCATTGGCACTTGTAAAAGCCAAGTTAGCGTTAAAACAGCTAAAGAAAGGGGAAGAGTTATTCATTTCACTATCAGACACTGGTTCCAGACAAGATGTTCCCCGGTTTTTAAAAAAAATTGGTTACGAGTTTTCTGAGCTATGTAACGATGAAAATATTTTAACACTTAAGATACGTAACATAGATAAATATTAAATTGGTCACATTAGGCTTTAAAGAGAAATTATAAATTCAGGAATGACGAATGTTAGCTTTATTAACAAATTGGTATAAAGAAAAATTTAGTGACCCACAGGCTGTAACACTGGTCTTTATCTTATTGGGAATCGCTCTGGCAATTTATTTTGCTGGCGGTTTACTAGCGCCCTTGATTGTAGCACTTGTTTTGGCTTTTTTGCTGGAATGGCCCGTTGCTCAGATGCACAAAATCGGGATCAACAGAACCGCTGCAGCTTCACTCGTACTCGTGATGTTCATTGGCGTTATGTTTCTGATAACGTTTGGTCTTGTCCCTAGTATTTGGAAGCAGAGTGTATCCTTAATTACTGATCTTCCTACTATGTTAGATAAAGGCTTGCTCACCGCTCAAACTTACGTAAACCAGTATCCGCAATTTGTCAGTCCAGCACAACTGGATACTATGGTGGGTGAATTGAAGAAGATGCTAGACACTCAACATCTTCTTGACATAGGTAAGCAGATATTAGGCTATTCTGCGTCCTTATTGGTGTTAATGGTCTACGTTATTTTGGTGCCACTTTTAGTATTTTTCTTTCTTAAAGATAAAGATGAACTGATTAAAGGCAGTAAGCGTTTCATTCCGACAAATCGTCAGTTAGCACGTAAAGTATGGTTTGAAATGGATCAGCAGATATTTAACTATATTCGTGGCAAGGTGATAGAAATTGTTATTATTGGTGCGGTGAGTTACCTCTTCTTTGCCATAATGGGAATGCGCTATGCTGCACTTTTAGGAGTGTTAACGGGCTTTTCGGTCTTGATCCCCTATGTCGGTGCGACCTTAGTAACCTTACCTATTGCGTTAGTTGCCTTTTTTCAGTGGGGGATCAGCCCAGAGTTCGGTTATTTGATGTTGGGCTATGGCATAATTCAGGCGCTTGACGGTAATCTATTGGTGCCTATTTTGTTCTCTGATGCGGTGGATTTACATCCCGTATTTATTATTGCTGCGGTGCTAGTATTTGGCGGTTTATGGGGGGTGTGGGGGGTCTTCTTTGCTATTCCATTAGCGTCACTGGTCAAAGCGGTGCTAAATGCTTGGCCTATTCCTAATTCAAAACTCGATGAAGAACAAATAGCAAAGGAGAAGGTTGAGGCTTAAGCTTCTTTTTTCTGATAAATAGAATGGGGCGTTAGCCCCATTTTTCATTTCTAGTTGGCTGTTAACTATTGCAAAGCAATTGCTTCGCTGTCACCGCTAAGGAACGGTAAACTATGGTGGTTTGTTTTGCTTTAATATTCCAATGTTGCCAATAGAGTGGCACTTGTTTTCGTTTATCAGGGGTTAACTCAATTAAAATTCCCTTTTTGATTAAGGGCTTAGCCTGAAGGTGAGCAACTAATCCATACCCCATTCCCAGAGTAATGGCCTCGAGAAAGCTCTCTGATGAGGGGATCTTATGTTCTCGCCAACTGCCGGTTCTCATTTTAAAATACTTTTGCAAATATTTTTCGTGCAACTTGTCTTTGGTCGAAAAGACCACTGCGGGGGCTCTCTCTAGTGAAGTAGGGGTAATATTTATAGGGAAATATTGTTCAACAAACTCAGGTGTCGCTACACACAGATATTCCATTTCTCCTAAATATTGGCTGCTGCAGCCAGCCAAAGGCTCTTTTGTTGTCGTCACACAGCCAACGGCTTCGCCATTTTTCAACAGGTTATGGGTATAAGATTCATCATCGACAATGAGCTCTAATAACCACTGATGACGTTTAAAAACATCTGACAGTGCAGGCAGAAACCATGTCGCTAAACTGTCGGCGTTAACAGCAATTTTTACAATAGTTGGTAGTTTAGGGTCGTCTACGTCCATTTCGACTCTGAGTTCACTTTCTAATAGCTGTACTTGAGAATAGTGTCGTAGCAGGCGTTTTCCTGTTGGTGTAGCTTCAACAGGCGAAGAGCGGATCACTAAGGCTTGGCCCATTTTTTCTTCTAACTGTTTTATTCTCTGAGACACTGCAGGTTGTGAGATGAAGAGCACTTTGGCGGCTCTCTCAAATCCCCCTTCAGAGATCACCACAGCTAAAGCATGCAGAAGAGCATAGTCAAACATTGAAGTGATCCTGTTAATATTGGATGCTGTATAAGTTTTACTTATACAGCATAAAAAACATTAGATATATTTATTTTCACTGCTTATGTAAACTTAGCGCTAATTAATGATTATCAGTGGTGTTAAAGGTAAAAGAGATGCAAGCATTCATACAAGGTGTTGGAATAGGCGGAAGCCTGATAATGGCCGTTGGTGCGCAAAATGCGTTTGTATTAAAACAGGGGCTGAAACGTTCACATTCACTGCCTATCGCCGGTTTATGTTCTTTAATTGATGCCTTGATGATCACCGCAGGTGTTGCGGGATTAGGGCATCTTATTTTAGCGTTTCCCTTGATAAAGGATATTGCCAGTATAGGTGGTGCCATTTTCCTGTTTATTTATGGTGCTAAAGCATTAAAATCATCATTTACACCTCAAAGTTTGGTCGCAGAAGCTGTAAAAGGGGGGGATACATTAAAAGCGGCGGTATTAACAACCTTGGGGATTAGTTTACTTAATCCACATCTCTACTTAGATACTGTAGTGTTGCTAGGCAGCATTAGTGCTCAATTTGAAGGGGTCGATCGTCCGATGTTTGGTGCGGGAGCTGTGTTGGCCTCATTTGTATGGTTCTTTAGTCTTAGTTTCGGAGCGAGGTATTTAAGTCCACTGTTTCAAAAGCCTAAAGCATGGAGTTATCTGGATCGCGCTATTTGTGTCACTATGTGGAGTATTGCTGGTGTATTGATTTGGCCCTACTTATTTTAGAACTGTTTAGGTTCGGTATAAAAATGCCCGCATCAGCGGGCATTTTTATCTGTATTCTAGTTTACATTGCTTTAATGTAATTCAGAACCACCTCATGGTGATCTTTAGTCTTAAACTTATCAAATACATGTGCAACTTTGCCATCTTGTCCAATAAGGAAACTTAACCTATGTATTCCATCATAGACTTTACCCATAAACTTTTTCTCTCCCCATACGCCAAAAGCATCGGCAATAGCATGGTCTTCATCGCTGAGTAGGGAAAAGTTCAAGGCTTGTTTATCAGAGAAACGAGCAAGTTTGGTGACAGGATCTGGACTTATGCCTAATACCGTGACCTTAAGGTCATCAAGGTTTTCACGACTGTCTCTTAATCCACACGCTTGAACCGTACAGCCTGGTGTAGAAGCTTTAGGGTAAAAATAGACAAGTACTGGGCCTTGGGTAAGACATGTCTCTAGTGAAATAGCTTCATCTTGTTGATTTTTTAAGGTGAATAGGGGAGCTTGTTCACCTGTGACTAATGTTTTCATATCTATTCCTAACTATGACGTGGTAATTTCTCGCATACGTTCGATAGTGCAATCGAGAGACATCTCTTGTGCAAGTTGATTGATGCTGATCTCGAGCTTTTCCAATTCAACTTTCTCAGGTACGTTGATGGTCAAAAATACAGCTTGAGTCGGCTCGCCATTATTGTCCTCTTCAGCGTGGGATCTTACCGCAGCTAGATCTAATGAACGATCAGCAAGAAATTGGGTTATTTTTCTCATTGTCCCACGTTGATCTTTACCGTTGAAGGTGACTTCGAGGCGAGAGGCGTAATGTTGTGCTGTGTGCTTAGAGGTGCGTTTCATCACTGTCATCAATTCAAGTTCAACACTTAAATTTGGCAGCGTAGATTCCATCTTTGTGATGGATGCCCAAGAACCTGCAAGCATCATAATAAAAGTGAACTCGTTGCCAAATAAGGCCATTCGACTGTCGACGATGTCACAGTCACATTCACTTGCAAGTCTTGCAAATTTACTGACAATTCCCGGGCGGTCAGATCCCATAGCAGTAACAACAAGATGGTTGGACATGAACTCTCCTTATTTTTATCAAAACGTATATATACTCTGTACGTTTTTTAGTGTCGCAATGCTACCACAAGTTACTTAAGATGCGATCTTTGTCTGTTATCTGGGCATTAAAATTGAATAGTTTTCATAATGAAGAAGTCTTAACGCTAGAGAAACACTGAAATGCTTGTTTTTAGTGCTTAGCATCAGTACCATAGCCATCCTGAATTCTGGGGGAACTCACATGATAAATGGAAGCATCGTAGCCTTAATCACACCAATGAATAGTGATGGCTCAGTAGATTATAAAAGTCTTGAACAGTTAGTTGAGTACCATGTTACTGAGGGGACTGATGCCATCGTAGCGGTAGGTACCACAGGTGAGTCTGCTACTCTACCAATTCCAGAGCATATCGAAGTCGTGTCGCAAACGGTTAAATTCGCCGCGGGTAGACTGCCAGTGATCGGCGGCAATGGCGGTAATGCTACTGCAGAAGCCATTGAATTAACTAAAGCACAATCTAAACTTGGTGTTGCAGCCATGCTAGGTGTTACTCCCTATTACAATAAACCGAGTCCTAAAGGTATTATTGCCCACTATAAAGCAGTGGCGGCGAGCACAGACATTCCACAAATACTCTATAACGTTCCTGGACGTACTGCCGTTGATATGTTGCCTGAGACCATCGCGGAATTGGTTAATGTCCCTAATATTATCGGTGTAAAAGAAGCGACCGGCGATTTGAGTCGTGTGAAGCGTTTACGTGAGCTATGCGGCAATGATTTTTTACTTTATAGCGGTGACGATGCCACAGCCAGAGAGTTTTTGTCTCTTGGCGGTAATGGGGTAATCTCTGTTGCTAATAACATAGTCCCAAGACAGTTCAAGATTATGTGTGATGCAGCTGCATCGGGTGACATGCAAACTGCGATAGCGGCAGAAAATATCATCAAGGGACTCTTCACAGCACTATTTTGTGAAGCGAACCCTATTCCTGTTAAATGGGCAGTTCATCGTATGGGCTTGATAAGACAAGGGGAGATTAGATTACCTTTAACGGAACTTTCTACTGAGTTCCATGGTCTGTTATTAGATGCAATGAAAAATGCCCGAATAGAGGTTAATTAATAGATGTTAAAGCAAGTGACTCCCTTAATTTTGATCGCAGCTGTTACAGCTTGTAGCTCGCCAGTCGATCGTAGACAAGCTAATGGCGGTGATGAATATGTCAACGCACTTATCGAACCCGCACTCGTCATTCCTGATGGGTTAAATACGCCTACTTACAGTAAAGAGTATGAAATTCCTAAGTTTGGTGCTAAAAGTGATGTGACATTAGTCGGTAAAATGTTGGACATTCGTCCGCCATTGCAAGTCTTACCCATGGCTGAAGGAACTCGTGTTGAAGAGGGTAGTGACAATATTAAAATCGTTGTTGAGTCTATCGATAATGATATAGATCTTAAAAAAGAGCTCTTTGACGTATTAAAATCTTACTTATCGAGTAAATCTATCGCGATTTTAAATGAAGATTACGAGAAAGGGATAATAGAAACCGATTGGTTAGAAAGCGAAGAGATAATAGATTCAAATCTATGGGGTAGCGATGAGATTTACCTGCTTCGTCAGCGTTATCAATTCCATGTCGATGTTCGTCCTCATGGGCGTAGTGGCAATATTTCTATCGATTTGATTGAGCATGCAGAGAGCTTTAATGGTGAACAACAAGATATTGTTTTAAGTGGCGAAGATAAGCGTCGTTATACCATAGATATGCTTAATAATGCTGTTGCTTATATGAGCATTAAACGTGCGCAGTCGATTAAAGCTAAACGTATTAAAGAGAGTTTAGGTATCGACGTTGCAGTGATTAAAGGTTCTGGCCCTGATGTAGAAGGCGAGGATGTAGTGCAATCATATTGGCTTGCGGATGCGCCGTTTAAGCGAACGTGGGAACGTCTTCGTATTGTATTGCCTGAACTAGGGTTTGAAATTATTGATATGGACGTCGGCAAAGGTCTTTACTATGTCAATGTTAACGATGATTCAGGTTTCTGGAGCTCTTTGTGGAATGAAAAGGATCTTCCTATCAACGAAGGTTCATACCGTTTACAACTGAAAGAAGATGCAACTAAAGACAAAACTGAGATCTATCTTCATGATGTTGAAAATCAACCTTTAGATAATGCAGCAATAGAAGCGATATATGAAGGGTTAGCTGAATTGATGAAAGAGGAACGTAAAGTTCGTTAATTTTCAATGTTGATACTTATTAAGGAGGCACTAAGCCTCCTTTTTTTATGCATAAATTTTGTCAAATACCAAATGATGGTAATATGTTTGGTTTGCATATATTTTGTAAGCAACGGTAAGGGCTATTGATGAAATGCGTCTGATAGGTAAAATATATTGTGTAAATTGTGCACCATAAGGTTTATGGGCAGTATTAATACAACCTGCGGATAATTAATGAAAAAAATAATAATAACCTTCATCCTTCTTTCTCTTGTCTTCTTGGCTTATCAAACATTTTATTCAACGACTAAAACAGCGGTACAAAAACCAAGACCCATTGCAAATGTTGTGGTAGCTAAAGCTGAAATACAAACCATAAGAGATGAAGTTGAAGCGTTAGGTACCACTAAAGCTAATGAATCTATCACTGTGACACCTAAGGTGACAGAGGTGGTGACCCACATCTATTTTAATGATGGTGATGTGGTACACAAAGACCGTTTGTTGGTCCAGCTTCAAGATAGTGCACAAGTCGCGCGAGTGACTGCCGCAAAAGTGCGAGTTAGTGAACATAAGCGAGAACTTGACAGGATCCGTGCCTTAGTCACTAGCCAAACAATTGCAGAGTTAGAGCGTGATAGGTTGCAAACCCTAATCGATACCGCCAAAGCTGAACTTGCTCAGGCAAGCTCTGAACTCAAAGACAGACGTATTAACGCGCCATTTCAAGGACGGTTAGGCTTACGTCAGATCAGTGTTGGCAGTTTAGTTTCACCTGGCATAGTGATGACCACCCTAGATGATATCTCTGTGATTAAGCTTGATTTCTCTGTTCCTGAACGTTTTCTTACTTCACTTGCCATAGGTAAAAATGTTGAAGCCACAGCAATAGCTTTTCCTGATGAACTCTTTAATGGCAAAGTGACTTCAATTGATAGTCGAGTTAACCCGACAACTCGTACCGTCATTGTTCGCGCAAAGATCCCCAACACGCACCATAGATTACTGCCTGGTATGTTAATGAAGGTCAAATTGATAAAAGAGAGTCGAGATGCGCTTATTTTACCTGAGTCAGCCATCATTCCGATACAAGATCGGCATTATGTTTATTTAATTGGCAGTGATAACCAAGTGATTGAAAGGCAAGTTAAGCTTGGTCTTCGCAAGCGTGGTTGGGTGGAAGTGTTAGAGGGAGTTGTCGCGGGGGAACAAATTGTGATCCGCGGTATTTTGAAGGTTAGACCCGGTGATAAGGTTAAAGTCCAATTTAGTGAAAGTTTTAGTTTCTTAAAGAAAGCTAAAGTTGGGCCAACGGCATGATACTTACTGATCTGTCGGTAAAGCGACCGGTATTTGCTTCTGTTATCAGCATACTGTTAATTGTATTTGGCCTGGTTGCATTCGATAAACTGCCTTTAAGAGAATACCCCAATATCGATCCGCCCGTCGTGTCGATACAAACTAACTACCGAGGTGCCAGTGCATCAGTAGTAGAAAGCCGAATCACTCAATTGGTTGAAGATAGAATCAGTGGCGTCGAAGGGATCCGCCACATTAACTCTTCGAGTCGTGATGGTCGCTCGACGGTTACATTAGAGTTTGATGTTGGCAGAGACATAGAGGCTGCAGCCAATGATGTCAGAGATCGCGTATCTGGGTTACTCAATAATTTACCTGAAGAGGCTGAGCCTCCAGAAGTGCAAAAAGCCAACGGTGGTGATGAAGTGATCATGTGGTTGAACCTTGTTTCTGATCAGATGACGACACTACAACTCACCGACTATGCCCGGCGTTACCTGACCGACCGTTTATCTGTGATTGACGGTGTGGCAAATATTCGCATCGGTGGTGGTAAAGTTTATGCCATGCGTGTCTGGATCGATCGACAAGCCTTAGCGGCGAGAAATCTGACCGTTGCCGACATTGAAAGAGTTCTGCGCTCGGAAAATGTTGAGTTACCAGCAGGCTCAGTTGAATCAAAGGAGCGACATTTCACTGTTAGGGTTGAGCGTAGTTTTCGTAATCCCGATGACTTTGCCAATTTAGTCCTTAGCGAAGGTGAAGATGGATATCTGATCAAGCTTGGTGATGTGGCTAAAGTCAGTATTGGTTCTGAAGAGGAGAGGATCACCTTTAGGGGCAACCGTGAAGCTATGATAGGCCTAGGAGTCTCTAAGCAATCGACCGCCAATACCTTAGATGTTGCCAGGGCAGCCAATGCTTTAGTTGATACCATAAATCCAACCCTACCGGCTGGCATGGAGATTAAACGCTCTTATGACAGTTCAGTATTCATTGAAGCGTCGGTGAAAGAGGTGTACCAAACCCTCTTTATTGCGATGTTGCTGGTGATCATTGTTATTTATCTTTTTCTTGGCAGCGTAAGAGCGATGTTGATCCCGGCGATCACCGTTCCCGTCTCCTTGATGGCGACATTTATCGTGTTGTATGCCTTAGGGTATACCATTAATCTGTTGACACTATTAGCCATGATTTTGGCCATAGGCATGGTGGTTGATGATGCGATTGTGGTACTGGAAAACATACATCGGCGGATCGAGGAGGGTGATTCTCCCCTTAAAGCGGCTTACTTAGGTTCTCGAGAGGTGGCGTTTGCTGTTGTCGCAACCACCCTAGTGCTCGTGGCGGTGTTTATGCCGATCACTTTTCTTGAAGGTGATTTAGGTAAGTTGTTTAAAGAATTTGCCGTTACCATGAGCGCCGCCGTTATTTTTTCAAGTATTGTAGCGCTGACATTAAGCCCGATGATGTGTTCAAAATTGCTCAAACCAGCAGGGGATGATCCTTGGTTAGTGCGAAAAGTGGATGCTGGAATGAGTGTGGTGACAGGGTTATATAAACGCTTACTTATGAAAGCGATGTCGCATCCCTACTTTATTGGTTCATTGGTGATTATCGCATTAGCGTGCAGTGTATTACTGTTTAAAGAGGTACCGCAAGAGTTTGCTCCGAAAGAGGATAGGGGATCGATGTTCCTTATTGTAAATGGTCCACAAGGGGCAAGCTTTGAGTATATTGAATCCTATATGGATGAGATTGAAACTCGGTTGATGCCGTTGGTGGAGGCTGGAGAGATAAAGCGATTATTGATCCGTGCGCCAAGAGGTTTTGGCCGCAATGCTGATTTCTCAAATGGTATGGCGATTATTGTGCTCGAAGATTGGTCTGTGAGAAGAAGTGCCACCGAAATCACTGGGGATATACGCAGAAGATTAGCGGATTTAGCTGGAGTGAGAGCTTTTCCTATCATGAGGCAAGCATTTGGTCGTGGTGTCGGTAAGCCGGTGCAGTTTGTGCTCGGAGGTCCTAGCTATGAAGAGCTTGCTAGGTGGCGTGACATTATTCTTGAAAAGGCCAAAGAAAACCCTAACTTGATTGGTTTAGATCATGATTATAAAGAGACTAAACCTCAACTTAGGGTCATTATTGATAAAGATAGAGCCGCAGATCTTGGTGTTTCAATATCTCATATTGGGCGTACGCTTGAGTCAATGCTTGGCTCTCGATTCGTCACCACCTTTATGCGTGATGGCGAAGAGTATGATGTGATCGTTGAAGGGAATCGTGATAACCAAAATACCGCTGCAGATCTTGAAAATATCTATGTTCGCTCTGATAGAAGTCAAGCCTTGATCCCACTGTCTAATTTAGTCCATGTGGAAGAGTTTGCCGATGCTAGTCAGTTAAACCGCTATAATCGAATGCGCGCGATCACGCTCGAAGCTAGCTTGGCCGAAGGATATAGTTTAGGCGAAGCATTGATTTATCTTAATGCTCTGTCCGCAACTTACCTCCCTGCTGAAGCTGTCATCAGTTATAAAGGACAATCACTGGATTATCAGGAGTCGGGGAGCTCGATGTACTTTGTATTTGTACTCGCGCTTGGTATTGTTTTTTTGGTTTTAGCGGCGCAGTTTGAAAGTTATGTCCATCCTATTGTCATCATGTTGACCGTACCATTGGCGACACTTGGTGCGTTACTGGGCTTGTGGATGACAGGTCAGAGTTTGAATATATACAGCCAGATAGGGATTATTATGCTGGTGGGTTTAGCGGCGAAAAACGGGATCTTAATCGTGGAGTTTGCTAATCAACTCAGAGATAAGGGCGTTGAGTTTGAACAGGCGATAATACAGGCATCATCTCAGCGTTTAAGGCCAATTTTAATGACAGGAATAACTACCGCTGCAGGTGCTGTCCCTCTGGTATTATCCCAAGGCGCGGGGGCTGAAACTCGGTTTGTTATCGGCGTGGTTGTGCTTTCTGGCATCGTGCTGGCAACGTTTTTTACTATCTTTATTATCCCTGTTGCTTATACCATGTTTGCTCGACACTCAGGCTCCCCGGATGCTGTTGCTCAGGCGTTAGAAAAGGAGTTGGCCAAGTAAATTATTGAGTACAATCTTAAGTGGCTGAAGTGTAAAGGCTGAACAGAATGACTGTTTGGTCTTTGCCATTTTTATTTTGTTCATGTTAAAAGTGGGTGATTCCTATTCAAGTCGATGTAGCATTTAATGCTTAGCAGATAATGCTAAATTGTTAAAAGGTTACGTATTTAATATGTTATTCTTTGTACTATTCGATCTTAATACTATTTTCTATCAAAACTTATGACATCTTCTATTAAACAGACACCATTCATACTTATTAAAAATGCCAATGTTTATACCCCAAAGCCCCAAGGAATAATGTGTCTGCTTATTGGTGGAGGTCGAATTCTATACATGGGTAAGGATATCCCGACGTTAAGCCAAAATTTGGGTGTTAATGAGGTCGATTTACAAGGGCGAATGTTAGTACCAGGCTTTATCGATGGTCATGCTCATATTTGTGGTGGTGGAGGAGAGTCAGGTTTTTCCACTCGAGTCCCTCCAGTGCCATTGTCTGAGTTTACTTTGGCAGGTGTTACTACTGTGGTGGGGTTGTTGGGTACCGATGATATTAGCCGTTCTACTGAGTCACTAGTTTCGCAAGTATATGGGTTAAGAGAAGAGGGGCTTTCTGCGTATTGTTATACGGGGGGATACCATCTACCACCAACGACACTGACAGGTTCGGTAAAATCAGACATTGTTTACATTGAGCCCGTTATTGGTGTTGGAGAGCTCGCCATTAGCGATCACCGCTCAAGCCAACCTACGTTGAATGAGTTATTGAAAGTTGCTGCAGATGCACATGTTGCAAGATTAATGACGAATAAGGCGGGAGTCTTACATTTACATTTAGGGGATGGAGAACGTGGATTGTCATTAGTACGAGATGCATTAACGGGATCAGAAATACCTGCTCGTACTTTTAATCCAACCCATGTTAACCGTAAGCGAGAACTCTTTGAAGAGGCATGTGAATTGACGACGCGTGGCTGTTGGATTGATGTTACAGCTTTTGAGACTGGCGATGTGGGCTATGAACCTGAAGTTGCATTAACGCGTTATATTGAAAGTGATTATCCACAGGAGAAACTGACCATTAGCTCAGACGGTGGTGGTTGCTTGCCTGACTTTGATTGTCATGGTCATTTAGTTAAGTTAGATTTTGGCAAATCATCTTCAATGACTGATGTGTTTAGACAATTACTTATGTCAGGTTATTCACCTGAGAAAGTATTGCCATTTTTCAGCACAAATGTTGCACAACTTTTACAGTTTAAAAATAAGGGAATGCTTGCACAAGGTATGGATGCCGATATAGTAGTATTTAATGATGATTTGTCAGTTAGCCATGTGATGGCAAAGGGAGATTGGCATATTTTTGAAACCGTACTTTGCCGAAAGGGGATGTTTGAATAACATTTAACTGTTGTTTTTATAACCGTAACCAAGATGAAAGGTTGCCAATAATTATAAATATAAAATAGAGAATAATAAACTATGTGTCCTTCCCCTGCTCATCACAGTCATTCTCGTGGCTATGTGATCCCAATCGGCGGCGCCGAAGAAAAGATCAACAATCCAGATATATTAAAAAAGTTTATAGAATTATGTGGTGGCAAAGATGCCAATATCGTTATTATTCCAACCGCGTCTAAGTTGGAAGATACAGGTGAACGATATGAAAAGTTATTTGAAGAATTGGGCGCGGGTTATACATATTCATTGCCAATCACAAAAAGAACTGATGCAAAAAATGAAGACTTGCTGCAACATTTAGAAGAGGCTACGGGTATCTTTATCACAGGGGGGAATCAGTTAAGATTATCGACAATCCTTGGAGGAACACCTGTTGCGCAAACAATTCGCAGGCAAAATGCTCAGGGAACCCATGTTGCAGGTACTTCTGCAGGTGCTGCAATAATTTCTCAACATATGATCATAGGTGGTAGTTCTGGTATTGTACCAACAAAAGACGGCGTAAATCTCGCGCCTGGATTAGGCCTTAATAATCAATTGGTTATCGATCAACATTTTAATCAAAGGAATCGCTTATCTCGCCTATTAAGTGCGGTTTCGTATAATCCTTTCTTAATTGGTATTGGTTTAGATGAGGATACTGCGGCATTTATCAATGCAGATAATGTTTTTGAAGTTGTCGGTAGTGGCTCAGTCACGGTCATTGATCCCTCTGATTGTGATCATTCTTCGATGGCTGAAGCGAGTCGAGGCGATGTTATTACTATCGTCAATGTTAAGTTGCACATTTTGTCAGCTGGTTCGCACTTTGATATCAATAATAAAGTGGCCATGCTAGATTAATTCATTCTTAAAATAAGCTTTTAAATTGGTTTATTAGCTTATCTTTATCTCTGTTAAATCTTTCTTATCCCATCCTGAAAGTTACATTTCTCTCGTTCTCAACGAAGATGTTTGATTTTTACCTCATCGAAAAAATAGATCATGATAAAAATTAAATTCGTTAATGATAAAGGGCATTTAGGATATAAAGCTCTAAAAACACTCATGGTATCGCTTACTCTAATGCTTTGATATATATAGTAATTAATCACATGCTGCTGTATAGTTAATTAGTTGTTTGCAAATCCTATTTTCTGCGCTAATTTAGTTATCTAACAATAAAACTCTGACGCTAGAAATGTATATTTTTTCATGGTCGTTAGGGGGATTAACTCTTAGTGGGATAATAATCTGAGAAATTCTCTGTCTCTTTTTTTTCTATGTAGGAAATAAAAATGAAAATATCTACGACCAATATATTTGTAGGCCCTAATGTTTATGCCAACTTTCCCGTTATGCGATATGAACTAAATTTAGGTTGTTTGGAAAACTGGCCATCTATGAAATTGGGTGAACATTTTGTATCTGCATTACTGGATGCCATTCCTACATTGCAGTCTCATGGTTGTTCTTATGGAGAGGAAGGTGGGTTTATACGACGCTTGAGAGAAGATGATGGCACCTGGATGGGGCATATTTGGGAGCATGTGGCGATTGAACTGCAAAACTTAGCAGGCTCAGATGTAAGTTTTGGTAAAACCCGCTCACTACCTGAAAACGGGCATTATTGGGTTGTGTACGAATACAAACATAAAGATGTTGGTAGAGAGGCTGGAATACTGGCACAAACCCTTTTAATTTCATTACTCCCTGAGTCGTTACAAAAAGAGTTAGTCACAAAAATAGAGGCTGATTTTGATTTTAAAGATGAGCTTGAATCTTTTATCAGAATGGCGCAACGAAAAGAGTTTGGTCCTAGCACGGGGTCGTTAATAAAGGCCGCCGAAGAGCGAAACATCCCTTGGTTACGATTGAATCAATATAGTCTAGTGCAATTAGGTCATGGTAAGTATCAACAACGTATTCAAGCAACAATAACGAGTGAAACTAAACATATCGCTGTTGAGTTATCCTGTGATAAAGAAGATACGCATAATTTATTAAATGATCTCGGTTTACCCGTTCCTCAGCAAATGATGATCTATGGTAAAACCCAAGCAATTAGAGCGGCTAAACGTATCGGTTACCCTGTGGTGTTAAAGCCTTTGAATGCGAATCATGGTCGTGGGGTTAGTATCAATCTAAACAGTGAAGCCGAAGTCGAAAAAGGTTTTGTTCATGCAAGTGAACATGGTACAAGCCGAGCTGTTTTAGTCGAGAGTTTTGTCACTGGTTTCGATCACCGAATGCTTGTCGTTAACAATGAGTTAGTGGCAGTGGCAAAACGCGTTCCGGGGCATGTTAAAGGTGACGGTGAGTTAACAATAAGCCAACTCGTTGATCAAGTGAATGAAGATCCTCTTCGTGGCATTGGTCATGAAAAAGTGCTGACACGACTAGAGCTCGATTTACAGGCAAATGGCTTGATTGAAAAGTCAGGTTACACTCCTGAAAGTATTTTAGAAAAGGATCAAATATTTTTCTTACGATCTACTGCAAATCTATCTACAGGTGGAACGGCAATAGATGTAACGGATATTGTGCATCCTGATAACCGAGAAATGGCAGTTAGAGCAATCAAGGCTATCGGTTTAGACGTCGGTGGCGTGGACTTTTTAACGGACGATATTAGTAAATCATATAAAGATATTGGTGGTGCCATTGTTGAATGTAATGCGGCGCCAGGTTTTAGAATGCACGTGGCACCAAGCGAAGGAAAATCACGTGATGTTTCTGGAAAAGTGATGGATATGTTGTTCCCTGCAGGGCAAAGATCGCGTATTCCAGTAGCGGCGATTACGGGGACAAATGGTAAAACAACCACATCTCGTATGTTAGCCAATATTGCTAAAGTAGCGGGATACACCACAGGGATGACCTCAACTGACGGTGTTTACATCGATGGACGTTTGAGTGTGAAAGGCGACATGACCGGCCCTAAATCAGCGCAAATAGTATTACGCGATCCAAGTGTCGATTTTGCTGTGTTAGAAACCGCTCGTGGGGGCATTGTTAAACGAGGTCTAGGCTATCACGAATCGGATGTCTCCTGTTGTATCAATGTTACCGCAGACCATTTAGGCTCCCGCGGTATTGATACTGTTCAGCAACTGGCTAATGTTAAAAGAATCGTCGTTGAAGTGGCTAAGGATACGGCCGTTTTAAATGCTGATGATAAATACTGCCTAGAGATGGCTGATTATTGTAAAGCGAAACACATCTGTTATGTCACTATGGACTCAGGTCATGGATTGGTGCGTGAACATATCAGAAATGGCGGTAAGGCCGTGGTACTTGAAAAAGGCATTAACGGTGACATGATTACCTTCTATGATAACGGCGCCCACATTCCATTACTTTGGACTCATTTAATCCCCTCTACCATGGAAGGTAAAGCACTTCATAATGTTCAAAACGCCATGTTTGCGGCAGCGATGGCCTATGCGTTCAATATCTCACTGGACCACATTAGCCAAGGCTTACGGACATTTACTAACTCCTTCTATCAAGCCCCTGGTCGGATGAATGTTTTTGACGAGCATCCATTTAAAGTGATTTTGGATTACGCCCATAACCCCGCCGCGATAAAAGCGATAACAGACTTGGCGATGCGACTTGATGTTAAAGGTAAGCGTCGTATTGTGATGGCGATGCCGGGTGATCGCCGGGATGAAGATATTATTGAAGCTGCCAGAATCTGTGCAACAGGCTTTGATGAATTTATCTGTAAAGCTGATGATGATCGTCGTCGAAGAGGCTTTGATGAAGTGCCTAAAATGTTACAACAGAGTTTGTTGGCTGCTGGCGTCACTGCGGATCAAATCCAGATTATTCCAAGTGAAATTGAAGCGGTTGAATTCGTACTTAGTGTCAGTGAACCGGGTGATTTGGTCATTGTTTTAGGTGACAATATTACCCGATGTTGGAAACAAATTGTTCATTTCGGAGATGATGGACAAACACGTAACATTAATGAAAAACCATCGTCTGATTACGCTGAAATATTATTCGAACCAGTTGAGCATGCTTTCCTTTTAGAGGAAGGGCAAAGATTGGTGAAAGATGAACGAGGTGTGCGTATTGTCACCCAACATGATGAAGAAGCAGATTAGAAGCATCTTGGTTTAGGCATCATACTTGATGCCTAATTTTGTGATAACGACATTAGAAATAAGTCTATGATAATACTAAATTTTGAAGAAGTTCGTCGCATTACTGGACCTAATTTATTATCTCTACAGCCGGGAGCTCTCATCGATGTTTATTTCGACGGTGTTAGCCATGAAGCTGTTTGGCAGTGCTGGCAACAGCAGATGTCTGAAATATTTGACTTGTTAGGTTGGCAGCAAGAAAGTCTCTATTATCGGAATTTTAGTGGTGGGATGAACTTATCCATTTCAGCCCCTATTGATGCGTTATATACTGCATGTCAAGCTGTCCAGCTTGCATGGCTGTTAAGTGAGGCACAATTGCTATCACTTCCTTTCCCTGATAAAAAAATTAAGTTCAACGAATTAGAAAGTAATCTTGCTGATGAAGTGAACCCTGAGCTTTTGGCGCTAATACTAGTAGCCAATGAAAAGGGGGTTAGTTACTTGGTTGATGATGACTATTTTTCACTCGGGACGGGAAAAACTTGTCAAGTTTGGCCCGTCACTGACTTACCTGAGATAGTCAGCATTGACTGGTCGAGTTATCAAAAAGTTCCGGCAGCTTTTATTACTGGCACCAATGGTAAATCAACCAGTGTTCGCCTAGCATCGACAATCGCACGATGTGCAGGTTTACGAGCAGGAGTCACTTCTACAGATTTTATTAGAGTGGGGGAGACCATTTTAGACACAGGTGACTATTCAGGCCCTGGCGGTGCGCGCATATTATTGCGTCACCCTGAAACAGAGATAGCCTTTTTAGAAGTGGCTCGAGGAGGGTTATTGAGACGTGGCTTACCGGTTTGCGATAATCAAGCAGCCTTGATAACCAATATTGCGGCCGATCATTTAGGTCAGTATGGCATCAATACCGTGCCTGAATTGGCTGAAGCTAAGTTTATTGTCGATAAGGGATTAACTGCTGCTGGTGTACTGGTTCTGAATGCCGATGATGGTGAGTTGGTAAGGCTAAGTGCCACTACAAAACACACTATTTGCTGGTTTAGCATGGATAAATATAATTCACTTATTCAAGCTAATATGGTGAGTGGCCATACCGTTGTATTTTTCCATGAGCAACATATCCATATTGTAAATGCAGAACATTCGTTTTCTGTCGCAGTAAGTGAGATTGCGATGACGTTCAACGGTACAGCTATCTATAATATACGTAACGCGATGGGGGTTATGGGTTTGTGCTGTGTGCTCGGACTGGATGAAGATGCCATATTAAAAGGGTTAAAAGAGTTTGGCAGTGATCCCTATGACAACCCTGGGCGAGGTAATCGTTATCAGTATAACGGCGCTGAGGTGATTGTTGATTTTGCTCATAATCAACATAGTATGAATGCCGTGATTGAAATGGCGAAAATGATCCCAGCGAAACGTCGGCTTGTTATGTTCAGCCATGCCGGTGATAGAAGCGATCAAGAGATGATGGAATTAACCGATGAAGTGGCCAAATTTGAAGCGGATGAATACATTGTTGCTGAACTGGAGTCATATCTACGAGGACGTGAACTAGGTGAAATCCCTGCTTTAGTTAAAACTCATCTGTTTGACATTGATGTTGCTGCAGATCAGATCACTATTTGTGACAGTCCATTAGCTGGCGCTAAGTATGCACTGACTAAAATAGAAAAAGGCGATGTCGTGTTGTTATTTGCATTAGATAAGCGGGATGAAATTCATCGATTATTAGTATGAATTAATAAAAAAGACCAAAAGAAGCGCTTCTTTTGGTCTTTTTTATCTGAATACTATACCCACTCCATGAGCAGGTATAGTTAGAACACTGCTTCACCAAAATCCATCAGAGTCTTTATCGTCATCCTTTTTGGAAGGCGTTGATGATTGAGCTTTCTGTGAATTTGGTTCATCTTGACTCGGTTGAAGGCTTTCGTCTGACTGCTTATCCGAATGACCAGTACCAGCACTCTTGCTAATCGTTTTCTTATGGTCTTTACCAAATTGTGTCATCTTAAATTTGGCACTGTATTTAAGGACTGCAAGATTACTAACGACGACTCCTAACACCAATATGATGATGAGCCAGGTTTCGAGATCTGTCATGAACAGTCCTTTAGTTTGAATATATTAATCATAGTCTAACTGATTATCGGCTAGATTAGTCGACGGCTAAACGAGCTTCACAAATACGAATGTCTTCTGGGGTATCGACTTCAGGAAAATCAAAAGCACTGATGGCTATTTTGATCTTGTGACCGTGTTCCAGCGCCCTAAGTTGCTCTAGTTTTTCTAGCTCTTCTAAACGACCTAGTGGCAATTTTGCAAAAGTAGAGATAAAACTACGTGTATAAGCGTAGATCCCTAAATGCTTATAAACTGGATGATCATTATTGTCACGGCCAAAAGGAATTCTGGCACGCGAAAAATACAGAGCATTATAGTTATTATCAAACACAACTTTTACATGGTTTGGATTATCAAGTTCTGACTCTTTAGTAATTTCGACAGCGAGTGTCGCCATACTAAACTCACCAGGATGGCGCTCAAAAAGGCTGATAAGTTGTTCAATCGCGATCGGGTCAATCAAAGGTTGATCGCCCTGCACATTAATGACGATATCGTCATCGTTAAGTTCTAGCTGTTGAATTGCATCATCGATGCGATCGGTTCCGGATGCAGCCTCTGGATCTGTCATTACCACTTTTCCGCCGAAGGATTCAACAGCATCTTTGATACGTATATCATCGGTTGCGACATAGATAGCGCTTAGGCCTTTTGCCAAAGATGCACGTTCATAGACGTGTTGGATCATTGGCTTACCGTTAATCGGCGCCAAAGGCTTGCCTGGAAAACGGCTTGAGCCATAGCGAGCAGGGATTAACAGAGTTACGTTCATTGGTTATACCTATATTTACAAATAGAAAAGGGACTCATTTTGAGTCCCTTATTATAAACTGTAATTAGATGCGGCGAAATAGAGTCGTTAACATCTCGTCAGTGACTTTTTCTTCCCAGCCTTCACCATAGACGTTATCCCAAAGTGGTCCCATACTCTTAGTTACGGCGACCATTTTAGCAATTGTCTCATCGGGAAGATCTTTACAGATCCCCTTTGGAAGCACGATATTGTGTTTAGTTTTCATCTTACGGAACTCGGCTACGCCCTGAGGATAGAAATCCTCAAGGACGTCGAACGCTAAACAGTTACCAATTCCGTGGTGGTAGCCTAGAACATAACCTAGGCCATAAGATACGGCATGGCAGGCGCCAACTTGGCTATAAGCGATGCTCATACCCCCCATGTAGGAGGCCATCATCAACTTGTCATCTTTTTCGATATGATCGTCTATAAAGACTTCACGACAAAGCGCCATTGATTTTTCGGCAAAGGCTTTGGCAAATTCATTGAGGTACGTCCCTTCAAGTGATTCAACACAGTGGATATAACAATCCATACCTGTATAGAACCATTGATCGGTAGGTACGCCGGCAATAAGCTCAGAATCCAAGATGATCTGGTCAAATACCGTGTAGTCAGAGTTAAGACCTAACTTACGAACTGGGCCACAAAGTACGGCTGTGCGCGAAGCTTCAGCACCTGTGCCTGAAACGGTTGGTATGCCAACGTGATGAATAGCGGGGTTTTTAATTAGATCCCAACCTTGATACAACGCACTACCACCAGAATTGGTTAGCATTAGCGCCACGGCTTTTGCTAAATCCAGTGTAGAACCCCCACCAAGACCGATAACACTAACGGGGTTGTTGCCATTGAAAGCTTGTACTTGCTCTGTGAGTGAATCAACTTGTTGAGTCGTTGGCTCTTCGTCTACGTTAACGTAGATGAGTAAGTCATGCTCTTTTACTGGCAGACGAGCACTAAGAGGTTTGTGTTGGTGAACATCATCGACAAGGAATACCACGAAGTCACTCGCGTATTTACGCTCTTCATTTAGGACTTCTTCAAGTTGAACAAATGAACCACGACCAAAAATCATTTTTGGTACGCATTTAAAATTTTTGAAGCTCATATCAATATTCTCCGTTTGATATTGTAATGGTATGAAGTTACATTAATCCGAGCATGAAACGCAATAATGCGTCTGTTTATGCGAAGGCTCGTCTAATGTTTTCGATTCGCAAAGCAATCTCTTCTTCAGTCCAAGACAGTTTGATCAACATAGAGATAGTACGGCTCATAATAGCATCTGATTTTGGTACAGAGACTTGAGTATAATCAGGGCGATCTTCAATTAATGTGATCGGCAGAGCTGAACAAGACTTAAGCTCTTGAATATGTTCCCAATTACTTAGGTAGTGCCAATTGTTCACATACCAATAAAAGCAACCATCCACACCGTTTTCTGCTAATTTCTTGTTAATCTCAATGGTACGTGCTTCGGTTGGCATCATGAAGGTCAAAAAACCAGCTGAATCCCCTTCAACGTCAGGTAGCTCACGAAAAGTGATTTCTTGAATATCAGCGATGGCATTTTTGATGGTGTGTTTATTCTTACGTTGAATGTCGATAATGGTATCGAGTTTACGAAGCTGAGCAAGCCCCATAGCTGAGTTCATTTCAGAGATGCGGAAGTTCAAACCCATAATCGGATGATCCTCGGCGCCACGGTCATTCCCCACATGGTCGTGACCATGATCGGAAAACATATGGGAGTTTTTATAAATGGCGTCACTATTGGTGATCACTGCGCCACCTTCACCACACGTGATAGTCTTTACTGAGTCAAATGAATAACAACCTACATCACCTATCGTACCAAGGGCTTGCCCTTTATAGCTGCCACCAATAGCCTGACAGGCATCTTCAATTAGCACAAGATCGTGCTTCACACAAATGGCTTTTATTTCATCGATTTTACCCATAGAGCCACACATGTGAACCAAGTTAACGGCTTTAGTACGCGGCGTGATCGCAGCTTCAATGCCTTCAGGTGATAAACATAAGGTTTCATCAATTTCAGCAAATACAGGAATAGCACCCGCCATAAATACCGCTTCAACTGAGGCAACAAAAGTAAAAGGTGGTACGATGACCTCATCGCCTGCGCCAATACCTGCTGCAGCTAAAGCTGTTTGCAGTGCGGCGGTACCACTAGAAAGAAGATGAGCATGCTTTACGTTCATCTTTTTGCAAAGTAGCTGCTCCATTTCACGAGTTTTCCAGCGGTCATTACGCATATGATCAAAGTTATACCGAAAAGTAAAACCGTTATCTAATACATCTGCAACTTCTTGCTTCTCTTCTGGGCCAAATAGTTCAAAGCCGGGCATGTAAATTTCCTTATCATTTGCGTTTTTTTAGGGATAAAAAGAATAATAGTGAGAGATTATAACTGGATTGGAAGGTAAACTGTGATGTTTATCAATATTATTTACAAGAAAAACCATTAAATAGTGGTATGTATCAAACAGCCCTTAAATCATGTACATTTAAAGGCTGTAAGGCAAAGAATAATCGTAAGTCAGATTATTTTGAATTCAATTTTGAAACTAACGAGAGAGTAGAATAAATTATTCAGGTTTAAATCTTTCGTTATCGACGGTCACATTCAGATCGGATAACAGTCCATTATCGATACCGTAAATCCAGCCATGAACGGATACATTTTGTCCCCGTAGCCATGCATCTTGAACGATATTGGTACTACTTACGTTGCCCACTTGCTCAATAACGTTAAGTTCACAAAGGCGATCGAACTTTTCCTTACCTTCGAGTTTGTTTAGCTCAGTGCTGTGTAGACGGTGAATATCTCTGATGTGGCCAAGCCAGTTATCGATTAAGCCAAGACGTGCTTTACCCATCGCGGCCTTAACGCCACCACAACCATAATGGCCCACGACCATAATGTGTTTTACTTTGAGCACTTCAACCGCATACTGAAGTACTGATAAACAGTTAAGATCTGTGTGTATCACCAAGTTGGCGATATTTCGATGAACGAAAACTTCACCAGGCATAAGATCAATAATCTGGTTTGAAGGTACACGACTGTCAGAACAACCAATCCATAGATATTCAGGATTTTGCTGTGTTGCCAGCTGTTCAAAAAAGTTGGGATTCTCTTGCGCGATACGTTTAGCCCAGCGGCGATTATTATCAAAAAGTGGTTTTAGTATTTTCATGGTTCTCAAAAATATGTAATTAGGCTAGGTATCTGATTCAATTAAAGTGAATTCTATCACCTAAATCTAGGCTATCTGGTCTATTCAGTAATATACACAATTAATATTAATTAATGATTAAGATTTCTTGTTGCAATACCGTTTAATCTTCGTGCGCACTGGTTGCATTTATGTTTTGGTGTGGTTTTATTGATAATTGCTTTGTAGTTATTGCTTAAGTGCTTGTTTGGTGTGAAAAATGTATGTTTCTTTGACCCGAAAGTATAAAGATAAGGGAGTCGTTGACTCCCTTATCTTTAGTTCAGATTTAGGGTTGGATGCTAATCATCAAACGTGATGCTTATTCAGAAATGAACGGAGCTGAGTATTGATAAACTCTGGCTGTTCGAGCGTTGAGATATGCCCTGCTTGAGGAATATGTATAAACTCACTGCCTCTGATAGCATCATGCATCAGATAACCTTCAAGTATTGGGCGTACTTTATCCTCGACGCCTGTCATAATTAAACAAGAGGCCATTAAGGTTTCAATTTCTTCTAGTGTGTCGCGTCTGCCAAAGATTATTTTGCCTAAGCGACAGATTGTGTCTATTCGCTCCGGTTTAATATCTCTCAAAGCTTGTTTAAAGCCATTAAACAATTCAGGGGTGTTAGTGGTAGCGTCATTGGCAAAAAATAGCGGCGCTATCTGTTCAATGAGACCCTCAGGTACAGCTTGGGTATTTTTAATGATATCAAGCATAGTGTAATACTTAGCGCGTGCGACTTCAGGTTCGAAACCAACAAAACATCCCAACATCACTAAATTTTTAACACGTTCAGGTGCTATTAATGCTAATTCAGCTCCCCACATTCCGCCTACGGATAAACCGACAACGGAAAATTCTTCAATAGCGAGTTTATCCATCAGATACAGCATATGATCACTGATATCTTGCAGTGAATGACAAGCTTCAGGTAAAGACTCTGACTCACCATGACCCCATAGATCAGGAATAATACAACGATAATCTTGGCTTAAGTGTTCGACTTGGGGCGCCCACATCTTGGCATCCCAAAGGTAGCTGTGACCAAAAAGAAGTGCAGGGCCCGTGCCGATATCAATATAACTTAGTATTTTGTTATCTATGGTTAATGTTTTTCTGTTGGAGGTAAAGTTCATATTGCCTGCTGTAAGATATTGTAATCAAAATTCAATATTGTTGCTTCGTTCTGAGTTCGTTTTTAAGTCAGTTCAGAGCTAGTTCTGAACTATGCTAGGACTCGGTGCTACTCTGCGCACATATTCGTTCACAATATAGGGGAGTTTTGCCATTAACTCACTTTTAAGCTCGATGTCAGCATTGTGCAGCACAGATTCAATTTCACCTAACTTAAAACGATTAAGCAGTTTATTGGCAACAGGAAAATAACTCAAGTGCCAAGGTTCAGGGCTGACGCCACTTAGACCGAGTTGAAATGGAAAGTAGAAACCAAATTCATGACTGTGTTGAACAAGCCAAGTGTGTAGGCGTGAGCAGGGGCCTTGCGCTTGATATTCAGATGAAATTAACGCTAATTTGCTGCGTTCAATCGCATTAGCATCATAAAGATCCAGATCTGTGCCCCAATGATGTCTCGAAGTCCCTGGAAGCGCTGACCATAATAGAATTAAGTCGACCAGATCTTGACCGCTTTTATCGGTTATCGACACTGGCTGGGAATCGATATCCAGTAGCGTACGTTTGCCCAGTGCTTTGCCATTCCAAATGTGTAGTTGTTTATCAAAACTTCGGTGACCCGAGCAAACTGCAATATCAATTCCTTGCAGATTGGCAGTTTGCCTCATACAGGTTAACGCTTCTGCAGTGTATTGTTCGAGTTTATGGCCTTGATAATCAACAAGGTGTGAGCTCTCAAGGCCATAGATCGCAGTGCTATCAATTAGCAAAGTAGTTTTTCCAAAATGACTTCATAACACTGGGCGAGTAATTCAAGATCAGCGACTTTGACGCATTCATTGACCTTATGAATCGTAGCATTGACAGGACCTAATTCAATAACATGGGCACCCGTTGGTGCAATAAAACGACCGTCTGATGTACCACCGGTGGTCTGTGGATCTGTGTCTGCGCCTGTTACTTGTTTAATCGCGGCACGGGTAGCGTCAAGCAAGGGGCCATCACCGGTTAGAAAGGGAAGGCCGTTATAGATCCAATTTATCTCATAATCCAGTCCGTGAGCATCTAAGATATTGAGCACACGTTGAATCAGAATCTCAGCAGTCACTTCAGTGGAGTAACGGAAGTTAAACATCACTTCAAGGGCGCCAGGAATAACGTTTGAAGCGCCGGTCCCACCATTTATATTGGCAATTTGGAAGCTGGTCGGTGGGAAAAAGGCATTACCATTATCCCATTTCATCCGTGCTAATTCATCTAGGACTGGCGCCGCTTTATGGATTGGGTTATCGGCGAGGTGAGGGTAAGCCACATGTCCTTGAATTCCATTTATGGTGAGGTTGCCTGTAAGGCTTCCACGACGGCCATTTTTGACGATGTCGCCCAATTTATGGGTAGATGAAGGCTCACCAACAAGCGACCAAGTGATCTTCTCGTTACGGGCTTCTAATGTATCAATGACGCGGGTAGTGCCATTAATAAAGGGACCCTCTTCATCACTGGTGATGAGAAAGGCGATAGACCCGTTATGATCAGGATGCTTCTCGACAAATCGCTCGGTCGCCACTACCATCGCGGCTAAAGAGCCTTTCATGTCCGCCGCGCCGCGCCCGTGCAGATATCCATCGATAACTACTGGATCGAATGGCGGAGTATGCCAGCGATTAAGATCGCCCACAGGCACAACATCAGTGTGTCCAGCGAAGCAGAAAAGTGGCCCCTCTTTACCTCTTCGAGCCCACATGTTAGTTGTGTCTTCGAACACCATAGGCTCGATATCAAAACCTCGGGCCGCGAGTCTCTCTGCCATTAATGTCTGACAACCCTCATCGAGCGGAGTGACTGAAGGACGGGAGATGAGATCTTGCGCCAGTGTTAAGACATCTTGGCTCATCGCTTGAACCACGCTTTATAATCAGCTTCTTTAAAACCAACAAGGACTTTGCTATCGGTGACTAATACGGGGCGTTTAATCAGTGTTGGGTAAGTTAGCATTAATTCAATGGCTTTTACTTGGTCGATACCTGACTTGTCATCATCACTGAGATTTCTAAAACTGGTGCTACGCTTGTTGAACAAGGTTTCCCAGCCTATGGCGTCTACCCACGTTTCGATCTGTTCTTTGGTGAGACCATCAACACGAAAATCATGGAAAGGAATATTAAGATTGTTGGCTTCTGTCCATTTACGTGCTTTTTTGACCGTATCACAATTTTTTATTCCGAAAAGAGTCAAGATGATTTCTCCATATAGAATGCTGAAGTTCATGCAGAATGATGTGGCAAACTAACTCGCCAGATGCATGAAACTATTAATTGCACGCATTGTGGCATTGCCTAGCAAAGGACTCAAGTCTCTACTGCTTTTACACGTAAATTGAATCGTTAAAGAGATGGTTTTCCACTGTTAGTTTTCAATTGCTAATTATCATCGTGGGCTTTCTTGGGCATGGTGTCATTCACCCTAGGTATGTTTAAGATAAGCTCGATGGCATTGGCCGCTCGAGCTAGTCATGACAATGAGTTGGATTAGAGATCCACGGTAAATATCACATCTTTACCTGCAGTAACGCTACCATGAGATTTATGCAATGATTTAACATCTTCCATATTCGCTAATACGACAGGTGTCAGCAGACTTTCAGCATGTTGTTTTAGGTAGGCCAAATCAAATTCAAGGATGGGTTCACCTTTTTTGACGGTTTGTCCCTCTTCGGCAAGCCGCTTAAAACCATTGCCCCTCAATTCTACAGTACCAACACCGAAATGAACGAACAGTTCTAGCCCTTGATGTGACTCAATGCTAAAGGCATGATTTGTTTCAAATATCTTTCCTATGGTACCGTCTATTGGTGCGAGAATTTGGTTGCCTTTAGGGTTAATAGCCAAACCATCACCGACTATTTTCTCAGCAAAAACAACATCGGGTACTTTTTCTATAGCAACAATCTCGCCGGATACCGGGGCAAAAATTTCAATGCCACCAACGGGATTGGTTTGTCCTGACATTAATCGTCTAATTCGGCTTAAAAATCCCATTTATAATTCCCTAGTACACATATATTCTTCATTATTATGATGTTACTTTCGTGCTCGTATAGCATACTGAATAAACTAAGTTAGGAACAGTGCGCTATGTAATGATTTAGCTCTTCTATGCGCTGTAATTGCAGTACGTCTTGACCCCATTTTTTATAGGTCGATAAATCTTGACGGCAAAGAGAGGACTTTAGCTCAAGCAGGGAGTTAATGTTGACACTGAGTTCATCGACCCCCATGCCAATTAAAATAGGGGCCACCTTAGGGTTACTGGCCAGTTCGCCACAAACGGATACTGACACTCCTTGCTTCTTTGATTCATCGATTGTCATTTTTATTAATTTCAAAATTGGCGGTGACAGAGATGGGTATATTTTAGTTAAACTTGGGTTAGTTCTGTCAGCGGCCATGGCATATTGAGTCAGATCATTGGTACCAATACTGATAAAGTCCAACTTGGTTAACATAGAAGCTAAGTTCATGACGGCTGCCGGTGTTTCCACGACAATGCCATAGCTTAATTCTCCAAAACCACGCTCTTCATTATCGAGTTCCTTTTTACATTCATCAATGACTTCAAGAATGGCATCGAGTTCTTCGACTTGGTTAATCATAGGGAACATTAATCTTATCTTGCCATGATTGGCTGCACGCAGTACGGCCCTGAGCTGAATTTTGAGCAGTTGTGGATGTTCTAAAAAATAACGTGTTCCGCGTATACCTAGCGCAGGGTTATCTTCAGCAGGTAAGGCTAAACAGGGGAGCTCCTTATCAGCACCTATATCTAAGGTTCTTATGGTCAGTGTTTTACCGTCGAGTAATTGAAGAGCATCGCAGTAGAGACCATACTGCACATTTTCCGTAGGCATTGTACTGACGTTCATCAACATAAACTCAGTACGAAATAGGCCGATACCATCAGCCCCAACATCGGCCAGTAAACTAAATTCACTGAGGCTACCCACATTCGCCATCAAAGGAATGGTGTAGTTGTCCCGAGTGGCGGCAGGCAAAAGCTTAAATCTTTGTAGTTTCTTTTTACGCAGTTGATCATCAGCTTTTAAGTGTTCTAATGTTTCAAGTTGTTGTTTATTCGGTTCAACATACAAACATCCCGATAGCGCGTCGACCACCATAAAGAGATCGTTTTGTAATGAATCATCAAAGTCACAGCTGAGTAGGGCTGGGAGCCCAGCGCTGCGGGCTAAAATGGCTGTGTGGCTGGTTAATCCTCCAGTTTTGAGCACAATACCGACTATTTTATCTAAAGGAAGGATTGCGAACTCTGCTGGCGTTAAATCTTTAGCCAGCAAAATAGTAGGTTTAGTTACATTTTCAAGATCATAACTAATTGAACCATGAATGGCAGAAATTAAACGATTGCATAGACAATTCACATCCTGTGCTCTATTGGCTAAATAGGGGTCTTCCATGGCTTTAAGTAAGTTGATTTGTTGCGCGAACACACGTTCAACAGCGACACAGGCGGCAAATTGCTGCTGACTGATAGTATTGAGGAGTTGATTGTTCAACTCTTCATCTTCAAGGAAAAGTATATCGGCTTCAATTAAGAGATAATGCTCACAATCTTGATTGAGTTTGCTTAATCCATTATTTAATAACTGAAGAACCTGCATGATTGCTTGTTTGAGCTTAGCTTGTTCAGACTCGATTTCTGCTAAGGGGAGAAGGCGATAGTTTAATTCCCTATCGTGGTATTTAAGTACTCTTGAATGACCAAATGCAATCCCAGATGAAACCACTATTCCTGGAGTAGACATGCTTATTCCCTATCGGTTAAATACTTAAATGAAGTCATAAGAATTTGATTAACTCAAAGTGATGATAAGCTCAGATACCTTTTCTACTGCCTGTTCAGCTTGAGGCCCTTCAGCAAAGACCCTAACCGTCACACCTTGGTATAGACCTAAGGTTTGTAGCTTGAACAGACTTTTAGCGCTGGCTTGCTTACCGTTACATTCAACGAGTACGTCACAGTCATAGTTTTTAGCTGCTTTTACAAGCATCGCTGCTGGACGGGTATGTATACCGTGCTTAGCCATGATAGTGACAGATTTTTCATACATAAGATAAACTCATTTGATAGGCACTAAATTAATATTCAGTGATTTGGAACTGTTTCTTTTTTAATGCCGTGATGGCCTCGGCTAACTTGTCTTTTTTAACAAGGATATAGTCAGTGTCGAAGGTTGAAATTGCAAAAATACTGATACCTGCGATGGCTAGTGCACCAGAGACGCTGGATAGGATCCCCGTCATAGAGAAACCTAGCGGCCCAACAACTTCAAGGCAACGCCAGTTGCTTTCCTCTTCTATACTCTCCAATTTGAGTTCAGCTGGAACGACGACAGACAGTTCGTCTTTCGTTTTACCAACAAAAAACATCTCTTGAGTAAAAACTTTAGCGGGGATTTTAGCATCAGGGCTAAAGCTGTGAATGCTGTAAATCTGAGAATGAACAGCAAGAGTCATTCTTGACATGGCTATAGTTTACCTAAAGTAGTTTTAAATTCATATCCCAACATATTAACATAAATCCTATAACTAAAAAGGGAGCAATTAGCTCCCTTAGTTTATACCAAAATCCCATATAATGAAGGAGTTTTCTCCATTATAGCTAAACCTTAAATTGAGCTAAAGTTTGTGCCGTGTCTTCACTTAAATCTTGTAAGGAGATAGCTGCACACTTATTACTCTCATTGGCTTTAACTGTGACTTCAGTGAGCTCGGTGATACTGCAGACATTGCGGTTTATCTCTTCAGTGACGAGAGATTGCTCTTCTGTTGCACTGGCGAGTTGCGTATTCATATCACTGATATGAGCTATCAAGCCCAAAATGTCGTTAAGTGCGTCATTTACTTCGTTTACCTGACTTTGAAGTTGCACCGAGCGTTGTTGAGTGTTTGAATTACTATTCATCACACCCGCAACACCGGACTGTATCTCGGTAATTATTTTTTGAATCTCGTTGGTCGATACTTGAGTCCTTGTTGCCAAAGCACGAACTTCATCTGCCACAACGGCAAAACCGCGACCATGAGCACCCGCTCTTGCGGCTTCAATAGCTGCGTTAAGGGCTAACAAGTTCGTTTGGTCTGCAATACCACGTATCACATCTAAAATACTGCCAATTTGATCTGAGGAATGGACTAAATTTTGAGTGATTAATTCAGCATTTATTAATTCTTCAACTAAATCTTCGGTATTCCCAAGTGTTTTATCCATCAATGTCTTACTTTGTTCGACTTGATGCTGAACACTATTCGCTGCATCAGCGGCTTGTTGAGTGTTGTTTGCCATCTCATGGGTGGTCGATAACATCTCATTGATGGCCGTTGCTACACTGCTGGTTTCTTGATGCAGATGATCAATACAGGCGTTAGATTCTCCTACTGCGGTAAGCAGTCGATTAGCATCTTGATTCAAGCTGTTTCCTAGAGGTTTAAGATGGCCCACCATGAGATTAATCTTTTCGACAAAGAGGTTAAAGGCGGTAGCGAGTTCAACAACTTCATCATTGCCGACGGTAGGAAGACGCTTGGTGAGATCGCCTTCACCTTCAGAAATATCTTTCATCGCTGCGATAGCTTCTTTTAGCGGGGAGCTAATGGAGTGGTTTAATATTAAGAAAAAGGCGAAAATAGGGGCCGATATTAATACCATTATAATGAGGTAATTAATGACAACGTCATAGGTAGCTTCGTTGATATCACTCATGTAAGAACCTGTGACTAAGGTCCAATTCCAAGCAGGGTAATATCTCGCTTCAATTAGTTTGACTTCAATGTTGCCAGTGTTGGGGTTGAGCATCGTAAATTTCTGTTTAGATATACTGGCGGTTTTGGCTTCTGTGACCATATCTGAAAGAGACAAGTTTTCGTCTTGAGCTCGCATAGTATTTGCGCTTTGTCCGATGAAGTTTTCTGATCCACCATGGGAGATAATACAATTGTTTTCATCGATCAGAACAAAGTAATCATCGCTTCCACTGCCGATTTCATTCACTAACTGAGCAGCTTCCTCTTGAGCATCAGTAAGACTCGTTTTTCTCTGTGTAACTTGTTTCCTATGGGATTCAATGATACTGAGCACAGTGGTGAGCTGGGCATCATTTTGTACCCATTTTTGTTTAATCAAATTATTACGTTGTTCATTAATAGAGAAACTTGCGAAAAATAAGGTCCCAATTGCGGCAAGGATAAGCATTAAAAATAATCGCTGGAGTATGCTGAAACGACGTAATACAGATATCATAAAACTCTCTGTTAACACTGGATAAAGATAGATTGAAATATACGCTGCTAACGTCATAAATTGAATATCCTAAGACTCGTTTCACAAACTAATATCCAAAATCTAGATCTAACTCATCCTATAGAGATTTAATAAATAAATTTACTAAAGTTTTTTGTCGTATTAATTTGAGCTAAAAATTTGTTAGCTTTGTCAGTAAAACCAAACAGTTAATTAGTTTAGTTTCTCAGGCTCTTACGTATAACAGATGTTTATTGTTGCTTCGCTTTGATTTATTTCACTTTTACGCGCAGAATTAAATATTACCTCTTTTTGGTTTTAACCATGAATAAAACAGCTAAAATTATCAACTCAGACGATATTTTATTGAAATTGTGTGGTTCGGTTACAAGCGTATTATCTAAAACATCGGATAGTCAAGTATCTCATGCTGCTATGGTACAGAGTATTACCCGTACTTGTTTAAAGCCTGATCTCGGTTGCTTTTCAATCTTCGATGGTGGCTTCTCTGGTCTAGTTGTCATCAATTTTTCAGCAGAATCCGCCCTTGAAATTTATCGTGGTTATATGACTCATATGGGCATGCCTGAAACTGAGTTTGCCATCTCCCATACGTCCGATGAGGTCGGAGATATAATGGGAGAGCTCATGAACCAAATATTGGGTGATTTCATTAGTAAGGTTAGCAAACAGCTTCAAACATCGATTAATCAAAGCCAGCCAAAGATGTTAACGATTAACAAGCAGTTGATGATCTCTATTGACACTAACCTAGATGAAGCCGTTGCACGTAGAGTGTCGTTTAGAACTCAGAATAACCATATTTTTTATCTCGAGTTCGCAATGGATAAAACTGAATTTATTCAGTTAGATGAGTTTGATGAGGAGGGAGAGTTCGATCCTGATGATCTGTTAGATCAACACAGAAGTAAAGGTGATGATGATACTACCTCGCCTTGGACAAAAGCAGCATCTAAAGCAGAGAGTTCAGATGCTGCAGACGATCTTCTTAATGAGTTAGGTATTTAGTTTATGAGCGAGGTAATTCATGAATAAGTTGGGTATCCTAGTTTCCTAATCGTTAAATAAGCTAGCCTGTCAGGATTGTAATAAATTCGATTAGAGGCTATTTAAGAAGGCTTTGACACCTGACTTAGTTTTCTTTGATACTTGCTGCATTAACTTAAAGCTTGGTTCTGTTATGGAGTAATCATCTTTCATATCTTCAAGCATCCGAAGCCAAAGTTTAGCTGTCATTTCTGAATCGGCTAAGGCTCGGTGAAATACTCCGTCATTTTCAATCTGTTTGAACTCGACTAACCCGCCCAGCCTATGGTTTGGCGCATTCTGATAGAGTCGTCTGGCAATTAACATGGAACAAGCAAACTGCCCATTGTAGTCACGGTTAATGAATGCAAATTCGGCATCGAGAAAACGTTTGTCGAATGACGCATTATGGGCAACGAGGTTTCCATTTCCAATAAAGTCCGCAAATCGATTCATCACCTCACCACAGTTTGGTGCTGAGTTGAGCATTGCATTGCTGATCCCTGTATAACTTTCAATAAAGCTATTCACTCTAAACCCTGGATTCATCAGTTCTTGAAACGTGTCAATGACGATACCATCTAGTAATTTTACCGCCCCAATCTCAATGGCGCGATCGCCTTGATTAGGTGATAAACCCGTGGTCTCGAAATCAAGGATAATGACCGAATTGGCTGAACTATGTTGCATTGATCTTTGCCTATAAATTTTTACTTTATTTAACATAAATAAAAACCCCGCTGATTTACATCAGCGGGGTTTAAAAGTTAGCGTAAGCGCTTAGTTAAGAAGGTTATTACTTCTTAGCTGCAGCCTCAGCTGCTTTTCTCTCTTTAACTTGAGTGATAACTTTTTCAGAAACACTGTTAGGACATAGGCTGTAATGAGCAAATTCCATAGAGAATTGACCACGACCAGATGTCATTGTACGTAGTGAACTGATGTAACCGAACATTTCTGATAACGGTACGTCAGCTTTAATACGAACACCAGAAACGCCAGCCATTTGATCTTTGATCATGCCACGACGACGGTTAAGGTCACCAATTACATCACCAACGTTGTCATCTGGACTGAATACGTCAACAGCCATGATAGGCTCAAGAAGCTTAGGATCAGCCTTTGGAATTGACTGACGGAAAGCGCCTTTAGCTGCGATTTCGAACGCGATAGCTGACGAATCAACTGCGTGGAAAGCACCATCAAGAAGTTCAAACTCAACGTCAAGTACAGGGAAACCTGCAAGTGTACCCGTATCCATCAAGCTCTTGAAACCTTTCTCAACAGCAGGCCAGAATTCTTTAGGTACGTTACCACCAACAACTTTAGACGTAAATACGAAACCAGTGTTCGCTTCACCAGGCTTGATCACATAGTCAATCTTACCAAACTGACCTGAACCACCAGATTGCTTCTTATGTGTGTAACTATCTTCAACTAATTTAGTGATAGTTTCACGGTATGCAACTTGAGGCTCACCAACAATTAGGTCAACGCCGTAAGTACGCTTAAGGATATCAACCTTAATGTCTAGGTGAAGTTCACCCATACCTCTAAGAATAGTTTCGCCTGAATCTTCGTCAGTTTCAACACGGAAAGTAGGATCTTCAGCGATCATCTTACCGATAGCGACGCCCATCTTCTCGCTGCCACCTTTATCTTTTGGTGTTACAGAGATTGAGATCACTGGCTCTGGGAATACCATTGCTTCAAGTGTACAAGGGTGCTTAGGATCACATAGAGTGTGACCAGTTTGCACGTTCTTCATACCCACGATAGCGATAATGTCACCAGCTTGTGCAGTACTTAGTTCTGTACGCTCGTCCGCTTGCATCTCAACCATACGGCCAATACGCTCAGTCTTACCGGTAAAACTGTTAAGAATGGTGTCACCCTTGTTAATACGACCACTGTAGATACGTACGAACGTTAGAGCACCAAAACGGTCATCCATGATCTTGAATGCTAGTGCTTTTAATGGCGCTTCTGGATCAACGATAGCAAATTCACCATTAGGCTCACCTTCTTCATCAGTAAGCGGCTGTGGATCAACGTCTTGTGGTGCTGGTAAATAATCAACAACGGCGTCAAGTAAAAGCTGCATACCTTTGTTCTTGAACGCAGAACCACAGTATGTTGGGAAGATTTCGATCTTACGAGTACCAGTACGAATACAACGCTTGATATCTTCAATTGAGATCTCTTCGCCTTCCATGTACTTTTCTAGCAAATCATCGTCCTGCTCTAGCGCAGTTTCGACTAGCATTTCACGGTACTCTTCAACGATGTCTACCATGTCAGCAGGTACGTCTTCGATTACGTAGTTCTCAGCTTGACCAGACTCATCCCATATCCAAGCCTTACGAGTTAGCAGGTCAACAACACCTGAGAATTCGTCTTCGATACCGATAGGCAATACCATGATGATTGGGTTAGCACCTAGTACGTCTTGAGTTTGCTTAACAACACGTAAGAAATCAGCACCCATACGGTCTAATTTGTTTACGAAGATGATACGAGATACTTCTGATTCGTTCGCGTAACGCCAGTTAGTCTCTGATTGTGGCTCAACACCACCTGAACCACAGAATACACCGATGCCACCGTCAAGCACTTTAAGCGAACGATAAACTTCAACGGTGAAGTCAACGTGGCCAGGGGTGTCAATAACGTTAAAACGGTGACCATCCCAGAAACAACTTACAGCAGCAGACTGAATGGTAATACCACGCTCAGCTTCCTGTTCCATGAAATCTGTTGTAGATTCACCATCATGAACTTCACCGATTTTATGGATCTTACCGGTAAGCTTAAGAATACGCTCTGTTGTGGTGGTCTTGCCCGCGTCAACGTGAGCAAAGATACCAATGTTTCTGTACTTTGATAAATCAGTCATTTTTCTACTCTAATTGGAGTTACGTTCTAAAATTCGGGGGGAAGTATATCAATACTTTTAGAATTGTTTTATAGATTTTTATTAAAATCCCCTGTTTTTGACTAAATAAGCTAAGTCAATCAATACATGTCATCATTAAACCTGCTCTACAACCTTGATTCAGTCACATTTTATCTATATTTAAAGTTAATTTAGCTTCCTCCTTTTTACTTATATCATTTTTAACAAATGTGAACTCAGTACAGTACTATTTCATCTTTCGTCGAGGTTAAATGTATAACGGTTGATTTTTTTATGATCTCATCGAGTGTTTCAACACCAGTTTGTTGTTAGCATCGCCAAAATTTTTTATTGGTTAATATAGATATGCAACTTGAACTGAATGAGCTTACTCCTGAAATGTTCCTGAAGGATTATTGGCAAAAAAAACCTTTAGTTATTCGACAAGGCTTTCGTCACTTCAAAGACTTGCTTTCGCCTGAAGAGATGGCAGGGTTAGCGTGTGATGAGATGGTTGAGTCACGTCGTGTATATAAAAGTGAGGGTGAATGGCAAGCTGAATTCGGTCCTTTTGATAGTTATGAACATTTAGGGGAATCAGACTGGACTCTTGTGGTTCAGGCGTTAAATAATTGGGTTCCGGATGCAGAAAAATTAATTCAATGTTTTGATTTCATTCCCCGCTGGCGTTTTGACGATATCATGGTGAGTTATGCCACCCCAGGTGGTGGTGTAGGGCCACATATTGATCGCTATGACGTGTTTATTTGTCAAGGATCTGGACGCCGCCGTTGGCGTGTGGGTGACCGAGGTTCACACAAGGAGTTTGCGGCGCATCCAGCATTACTTCACACCGAAGCGTTTGATCCTATTATTGATGTAGAGCTTTTGTCTGGTGATATTCTATATCTGCCACCAGGTTATCCTCATGATGGTGTAGCGTTGGAAGCATCGATGAGTTTCTCTGTCGGTTATCGAACCGCTAGCACAAAAGATATGGTCAGTGCCTTGGCCGATCATCTGATCGATAATGAATTAGCATGTGAGCAGATTGAAGATCCAGACAGAGAATTGAGCCACCAAAGTGGACGTGTTAACTCAACAGATTTAGCGCGGATCAAGGCACAATTACTAAACACCCTTGATGATAACTTAATAAGTGAATTTTCAGGACGATACCTGACAAATTCAAAGTGTGAGTTGGACTTACCTGAGGAGAACTTAGGCTTTCAGGCTATTGATGTTATCGATATGCTTAAAGAGCAGGAGTTAATACGTCTCGGTGGTCTTAGAGTGCTCTATTTCGATACATCGATTGAGCAAGGCATTTTTTATATTAACGGTGAACAAATTTGTTTACCTATCGAACTTGCCGCTGTTATTCCAGTATTATGTGATAATCAGGTTTTGAGTACCAATAACTTAGCTGTCTGGTTATCTAATGAAGCATTTATTGAGCAGTTAACGGCTTGGGTCAATAGCGGTTTCTGGTATTTTGAAGAAATTTAATATTCTTTATCAATACGTTTTTATGATCAATAATATTCAACGGCGTCCATAGTAAGGCGCCATTTTTTTATGAATATATCTTCATGGACCATTTGTATATCATAAATCTACATCTTCGATGTTATAGAGATTGTGACCTTTGTTTTTTCAATCCTTTTTCCAATTATTTTTATGGAGCATGGGTAGCGTATTTTTGCTAAAGTCCCGATGTTAGTATTCATTTTTTTATATATTTAATATTAAAATCAATAAACTAGGAGTAACTCTGTTGACTATTGAACACAATGAATTGATGGCTGAGTTAAGTTTACTTAACTGCAGAACAAATTTTACCATTAAAAAAATCACCGAATATATGTTGCCAGAACTCAAAGAGCCTATCTACCTTCATGGTAGCGACAAAGATTGTCAGCTGATTATTAGGCCTGCTTATGAGGTATTTTTAGCGGATCTTTCTGAGCTAGAAGGAGTTAAGCATAAGGTAGGGTATTTTCACAACAATGAGATGACTCGATTTCCTAAGCGAGTACAAAAGAGTCTTAACGGTATCCATTATGGTTTAGCATTTAAGTTTTCAGATAAAGAGGCTGTTAAACGTTTTATCAACAGACTTATCGGTATTATTAATGGTTAACGTGTTTGGGGCTGCAGTCACAAAGATTAACGTTTAGTTGTGTATCAGTACTGTGAGTCGGGGCAGGGTATAAGGCGTAGAGGTTCAAAAAGTCAGATCGGAGAAACTCGCCTTCTCGCTGATATGTCCATCGATGACAAACTTTGGCTCGAATTTGATTATTCGGTGCAAAGTATTTTCATGAGTGCAACATATGGAATGAATCATGTTTCTTTATGATTAAGTTAAATGATTTCATTGATTTTTTTGAATAAATGTCTAGCTAGCTTTTGGAAACTTAGCAAGGACTGTTCTACACTCTACATATCCAGAAAAGCATGGTTTAGAAAATGCAAAGGGCTAAAACTTATGATTTATATGAAGGACGTTAAACACATGCCTATGTCATAAATAAGGGTTTTATTATATGTGCGGTATTTTTATCACTAACGATCCTCATATCAACCAAGATATGCAGGACATCATTGAAAAGACGCTCAGATTTCGAGGCCCGGACTGTTCATCGGGCTTAATAGAGCACAATGGCTGGAAAGCATATCACTCCCGTTTAGCCATCATAGATGTCGATAGTGGTATTAATCAACCTTTGATCCATGGTGATGGAGGCTTGTTGGTTTTTAATGGCGAAATACTAAATTTTGTAGAGCTTGGTGAGAAATATTTTAATGCCCATTACAAAAGTGACACCGTACTACTGGGTGATTTAGCACAAAGTGGAAATCTAAATCTATCTGAACTTGATGGTTTCTTTGCTTTTATCTATATAACAGCCAAGGGTGAGATAAAACATTGTGCGCGAGATCGTTTTGGTGTCAAACCGCTTTTTTATCATAAAAGAGAGGAGTTTATTAGTTTCTCTTCAGAACCGAATACGTTGCAAAAACTATTTAACTTGTCCGTTAATGACAATGCTATTGATGAGTATCACGCAGTTAGAGCACCTATATTGAGCGGTTCATTTTTCTCAGGAGTTGATGAGGTCGCACCTGGTACTTGTTTGATGAATGGAGAGTATTTCAACCTTCTGACACATCTTAACGGTGAGTATGAAGATATCGACATCCCGTCATTGAAACTTGCCATTGAAAAAGGCATTAGGACTCGTCAAGTCTCTGATGCACCGATTGGTTTACTGTTAAGTAGAGGTATAGACAGTAATTTACTAAAAGAACTCGGCGAGTTTGATAAATATTACACCATAGGGTTTAAAGGAGATGTAGATTTAGAGTATTTGAGAGAACAAAATATAGATAATCTTACTATAGTTGAATGCGATCCTGAAACATATCGAACTGAATTTAAGCACCTCTTATCCCTCCGTGGTGAGCCAATGTCTGTCCCTAATGAAGTTTTACTGTCTATTATTGCTAAAACTGCTGCAGCTGAAGGGGTGAAAGTACTGTTATCTGGCGAAGGAGCGGATGAGTTTTTTGCTGGCTATGACCGTATTTTTAAATGGGCCAGCAATGCGAACGAATTTGATTTTGACATTTTTCTTGGGATGTATTGTTACATTACACCTTCGAAGGAGAGTCAGCTCTATTTACATATGTTATCTATATTTGATGGATTGACCTTTGTGAGTCCCTTTGAAACGGTGAGATGGTTTTTTATTCGGTACCACATGCCTATTCTGTTTCGTCGTTTAGATTTCTCTCTAATGGCTGCTGGGATAGAGGGGCGAGAGCCTATTGCTAATATGCACACCTTTCAACTTGCCGTTAAAATGTCCCCTGAAGCATTGATGGGAGATGTGTTGGGCAAAACCCCGCTTCGGGAATTAATTTCTCCCTATAAAGGGCATAATTTTGCGTTTGAAAAGAAAGTAGGCTTTCCCGTCGATTTAACTGCTATTTTTGATCAATACCATGATGAAAGTTCCTATGAGATCTGGTTCAAAGAAAATTTAAGGATAATTAAATGATCATTGGATATACGAGCGGGGTGTATGATCTATTTCATGTTGGTCATGTCAACTTACTTAGAAATGCTAAGTCCATGTGCGACAAACTGGTTGTCGGAGTGACGGTTGATGAGTTAGTTATGTATAAGGGAAAGCAATCGGTGATCCCGTATACCGACCGTATCGAAGTGGTAAGAGCCTGCAAATATGTTGATGTTGCTATTCCGCAAAATAATATGGACAAGGCCGCTGCGGCTTTAAAGAATCATGCTCGCTATCTGTTTGTTGGTGATGATTGGTATGATACGCCGAAATGGAAAGATTTCGAAAAACAGTTAGCTGAAGTTGATTGCGAAGTGATCTACTTTCCTTATACAAAGGGGACGTCAAGCACGCTCATTAATGAGGCCTTAGAGGATATTAGAGACAACAAATAACCTTGATAAAGCTTTATTGTAGTCCCCTATCCTTGGAATTGTGGTGTGAGCTTTGAGCTTCATATGTTGCCTAAGTACAAGAACCACAACAGTTTCCATTTTCGCCGTGTTTATCCTTTTTTACTTTCAATTCAACTTCTCCTTCAACTTGTTTGTTGACAGTTTCAGCTTCGAGACTTTTGAGCTCAGTAAGTTTAGTTTGATCTTTTTTAAACATATTTCTAAAGGAAAACAACATACATACCTCTTCGTTGATGGTAATGGTTATTGATTAATAATTTAATCAATAGACGGTTAAGCCAGGTTAACCTTAGCTTGCCATAACAAGCTATTTAAATGCATGTTATATATCTTGACTAATTTAATCAAGTATTAAGGCGGAAGTGATATTTGCACTGTTTTGCTCGTTGAGCTTAGTTCGAAAATACCGTAGAAGTAACGAAGACTTCACAAAAAAAGTAAATGAGACCATTATAGTGATGCCTTTATCTCATGGCGCTTTTGCTGCTTAAAATTATCTGTATCATATCCATTTTATTTATCGAGATAGAATTAATGGATATTCAACGTCTAAATCCCACAGCTCGTTGGTCGGATGCAACTGTGTTTAATCATATGGCTCATTTTGTGGAAATTGCAGGGAACACAAGTGCAGACATAAAAGGGCAGGTTCAACAAATACTCGCTCAGGCTGAACTCACTTTAGCTCAGGTTAATAGTGATAAATCGCGTATTTTATCAGTTACCATTTATGTGACTGACTTTATGCATCTAACGACACTTAACACTGAGTGGGAAGCTTGGTTTCCCGAAGGTTGCGCACCAAGTCGAGCTTGTGTCAAAGTAGAGCTAGCCGATCCTAGTTATTTAGTTGAAATGAGTTTCGTTGCCGCGGTTTTACCTTAGTGTGGGTCATTAAGAGAAAGCTGAATCTAAGCTGACGGAGAACCAACTAATAACGATTATTACACTTAATCTAATGTATCTTTACCTACTTTGCAGCGGTATGAGAAATAGAATATGAAAGCTTTTAAAATAATCGCTATTAGTGTCAGCGTTTTGTTTGCATGGGTACTTTTGGCCGGTATTTATCGTTTTAATTTTACCCATGATGACATATATATCGAGATGGGGGATGGTCGAGTATTGCGCCATGACGAAGCGGTAACCTCAGCAGCTCATCTTGAAAAGAAAAATGCGACATTAAGAAGAGACGATATTTTAGCTGCAGATATAGATAAAAGTGCTTTAGTGATGCGTAAACTTTTCAGTCTCAAAACCTCTGCACCATTTAACGTAAATTTACCAAATTCACAGATGGGTGTACCTCTGACTTATTTTATAGGTAAAAGTAATACCGAAGGGAAACAAACTAACAATGAGTTGGTTGTTGGTGATTATCAATATGATGAGGTAAAGGGTAAGATTTTACTCGATTATTACAAAATCACCCCATTAAATGGCCTTCCAGTATCTGCAAATGCTTATCAGAAAAGAGAAACAGACCTGTTTACTTTCCTCGCGCCGTTCGCGGTTACTACCCAAGAAACTGGTGTTTTCTGGTATCTGGGATTATTCAGTATCGACTATCGAACCAGCACCTTATCTCATCTTAAGAGTGAATTTATTGGTGATAGGGTCGAAATAAAAAGTATTGAGTTCAAGGAGCCTTTCGATTCTCCCTATAGCGTTAGTGTGACCTATAAGGTTCGAAGTGCAAATCAAGCGATGAGTGACGCACCTACAGAGACAAATACAATATTGTTGACAGTCTCTGAAACGGCAATGACAAAAATAGGTAAGTAGGTGACGAGTCAAGATTACCTTTGATGAAGGAAAGTTATCTCTATTGTCGCTTTCTGGTATAATTAGCTCCTTAACTTTTCAATACTTCTGTTTTTGCTTCCAGCCAAACAGTTGGTTATTTATTTTACCTGAGATCTCCCATGCCATTTTCCAAACTTGGATTAAGTGAACCAATTTTAAACGCCGTAACTGAATTGGGTTACACAGCGCCAACCCCCATTCAAGCAGAGGCGATCCCACTCGCCCTTAAAGGTAAGAACTTAATTGCCGCAGCGCAAACTGGTAGCGGTAAAACGGCCACTTTTGTGTTACCTATTCTTGAAATGCTTTCAAAGGGTGAGACACAAAAGAAAAAACGTGTGCGTGCACTGATATTAACGCCAACAAGAGAGCTGGCACTGCAAGTGTGTAAGAACATAGAGGCTTATGGTAAACACCTCGCGCTTAAATCCGTTGCTATCTATGGCGGTGTTGATTACGAGCCGCAAAAGCAGGCGCTAATCGATGGCGTTGATATTGTTGTTGCGACCCCTGGACGTTTACGGGATCTTTATACTCAACGCTCGATCCACTTCGATGAAGTAGAGGTTCTCGTACTCGATGAAGCCGATAGAATGTTGGACATGGGATTTATCGAAGACATCACTAAAATTATCGATACCCTGCCAGAACATAGACAGAACTTATTGTTTTCAGCTACGCTGTCAAGACAAGTGAGAGAGCTTGCTAAAGACACGGTTGCTAATGCAATTCAGCTATCTTTCAATAAAGAAGGTGAGGGTAAGCCAAATATTGAACAGTGGCTTATTACTGTCGATAAAGATAAAAAGTCGGCGTTGTTAAGCCACCTGATTAATGAAAATAACTGGCAGCAAGCACTCATTTTTATTGAAACCAAACATGGCGCAGGTAAGTTAGTCAGTCAGCTTGAAAAGCGTGGTATTGAATCTGAGTGTATTCATAGTGGTCGCACACAAGCTATTCGTGAGAAAATATTAGCCGATTTCAAAGCGGGCAACATTAAGTATTTAATCTCGACAGGCGTGTCCGCGCGGGGAATCGACATCGACGTTCTTCCCTTGGTGATTAACTATGATCTACCTTTTCCCGCAGATGAATATGTACACCGTATAGGCCGTACAGGGCGTGCTGGCGCATCAGGTGAAGCCATTTCACTAGTATCGAGAGATGATTTTAAAAATCTGTGCATGATTGAGCGTCGTTTAGGTCACCTCATTACCCGAAAAGTGGTTGAAGGGTTTGATGAGCCAACGAAAGATGTGCCAATTTCAATACTAAATTTTGAGCCTAAAAATAAGCCAGTTCGTGAACGCAGTGAAGATAATAGTTCAGGTTCAAATAGTAAACATAATCATGGATTTTCATCACGTACTAAACCTAGTTTTGAAAGTCGAACTAAAAAATCTGATAGCGCGTCTAATCGCTCCTTAAAAAGCACGGATAGTAAGAAACTGCCACCTAATCCGTGGAATGTGTAGAGGCAGAGGGTAGAGGATAGTATGGAGAGTGCATCTATGATGATGTGGGGTGTACTGTTTGGTTCTATTGGTATGGGATATTTCGTTTACGGTAAGCGGCAAACAAAGATAGTGCCTTTGTGTATAGGTATTGCATTATGTGTGTTTCCTTACTTTACGACCAGTGTGACGATGTTGCTCATTGTTGGTGTTATTTTAGCCATCATTCCTTATTTTATTCGCATGTGATTAATTACTGGTAAAAGATTCTAAGCAGAAATTGGTGAACAATATTTGGAGTGGTAAGTGGCCTTTTGGTCGCTTTTTTTATTTATAAGGCTGATAATCGGTAATATAAATAAACGGCTTGAATATAATCATGGTTGAGAAGAGAGATGTCTTGCCTATTGCGGGCTTAACTCTTATCATCCAACCGTTTTTATTCCATACATCTACAACAGGCAATATCATGCTTAACTCTCCGCTTTCTCCTAGTTCAACAGAATTGGTTATTAGTGTTTTAGATATGGTTTTATCTGAAGGTAAACCTTTAGATAGAGCGTACTCAGTCCACTTTTCTGGTCTTCAACTGCCACCATCTGAACAGGCCCGTATTACCAAGGTTGCCGGAGATATATTACGCCGTCTAAATTTGTACTGTTTCCTGTCTGATGTAAAGCCAGAGGAGATGTCTCGTCTGGGCACGCGTTTGCTCAATGCATGGCACTTGTTTCATGGGCTTGAGCTGCCAACACTGCAATACTCTCTACCGCTTGTTGAAATTGAGTACTTTGCTCGTCTTGAAGAAGCTAAGCTGCAGCCTGCACTCTGGGATGGGTGTCCTGAGTGGTTAGATACTATGGGACAGGCGCAGTTGGGAGATAATTGGCCTAAAGAACGTGCTGCATTAAATACTCAACCTAAGCGTTTTATTCGCACTAACCTTTTAAAGTGTACTCGAGAAGAGTTGGGTAAAAAACTGCGCAATGAGCAGGTACAAACCATTGAGGTTGAAGGGGTCGACACCGCCTTAGAGGTGATTTCTGACTCGGCACTATTTCGGACTGAAAGCTTTAAAAAAGGTTGGTTTGAACAGCAAGATGCGGGCTCTCAATTAGTTGCAGCTGCTGTTGATGCGAAACCAGGCATGCGCGTCATTGATGCCTGCGCCGGTGCTGGTGGCAAAACGCTCTCTATTGCAGCTCAGATGAAAGGTAAAGGTCGTTTATTGGCGATGGATGTCGAGCAATGGAAATTAGACAGTCTTAAGCAGCGTGCTCGTCGTGCTAATGCTAGCAATGTTGAGACGCGTATTATTGCTAGCAGTAAAACGATTAAACGTCTGAAATTAAGTGCCGATAGAGTGCTGCTAGATGTTCCTTGTTCAGGCCTTGGTGTCCTCAAACGAAACCCTGATGCTAAATGGCGTGATACCCTTGAGCGTTTGCCGGTTCTGGTTGAATTACAGAAACATATTTTGCAAAGTTATAGTCGCATGGTGAAAGTGGGCGGTATTCTAATTTACGCCACTTGCTCCATTATGCCAGAAGAGAACCGCGATCAAGTGGATGCATTTTTAGCAGAAAATGAACACTTTACGTTTTTGGAAGATGAGACCATTAGTGTCGCTGATTCGGGCTTTGATGGGTTTTACATGGCAAGGCTCGAACGTATTGCCGAGTAATTAACCTATTTAAGTGATATGTATAGAGATAAAGATAAAAAAGCAAGGCTATTAGCCTTGCTTTTTTTGTTGGATTAGATTGAAAAGTGAAGGTAAAATTGAGGATTATTAATCAGATATGTGAGTGTTGAGATATGAAATTAAGCTATGACGCCATGATGTCTGATTTGACAAATTCAAGTATCAGTGTAAAACGCTATGGTGCAATTTTGACCATGTTACTTGATGCTTCACCATTAAACGATATTCTCGCTTCCTTAGTATTGCTCATAGAGGAAGAAAAGTTGGGTACAACAGGCTCAATACTTTTACTCAGTGACGACGGCAAACGTTTACTCACTGGCGCCGCACCTAATTTACCCGATAGCTATAACCAAGCTATACATGGCATCGCGATAGGTGATGGGGTTGGCTCCTGTGGCACTGCAGCCTATACAGGGTTACGTGTTATTGTCGAAGATGTAAGTACCCATCCCTATTGGGATTCATTTAAGGAACTATCGTTAGCTGTTGGTTTACAAGCTTGTTGGTCGGAGCCGATAAAAGACAGCCAAGGTAAGGTACTTGGCACATTTGCCATGTATTATGACTCAATTAAGTCTCCCACTGACGTTGATTTAGCGTTGATAAGTGAAGCAGCCCGCCTTGCTAGCTTAGCTATAGAACGTAGTAGGGCACTTCACTTTCAACGCCTAACAGCTAACATTTTTAAACACCTTCCTATTGCTATGGTTGTTACCGATGTATATGGAACGATATTGAGTGCAAATCCAACTTTTTATCGTTATTTGCAATGTCTCCCTAACGATTATGCCATGTTCGACCCTAAAATTTTTTTCCAGCCTTCAGGGCAGCAATTAACCTTAATGTTTCGCTACCTCACGGTTAACCAAACATGGCAAGGGGAGCTCATTGGTAGCAGAGTTGGTGGTGAGTATTTTCATGTTGAGTTAACCGTCACCATTTTTAAAGAACCAGGTTCAGATGAACAGTACTCATCTTGGTTATTTCGGGATATTAGTGAACGTAAAAAAGCGAGTGAACTTATTAATTTCCAAGCAAATTATGATTCATTAACTCGACTTGCGAATCGAAACCATCTATTCAAGGTTATGCAGGCAGAAATTGAGTCGGATAATTTGACTCCTGGGTTCGCGTTTATGTTGATGGATCTGGATAACTTTAAGCAAGTGAACGATACTTTTGGACACAACAAAGGGGATCTATTGTTGCAGGAAGTCTCCGCAAGGATCCAAGGTTGCGTATTGAGTAACTCCCTGTTGGCAAGGCTTGGAGGCGATGAGTTTGCGCTGTTATTGCCAGGGCTGGTTAAAGAGAATGAGTTAGCATCGATAGCCAATAATATTAATGAAACCGTATCTCAACCTATTCAGCTAAATGCAAATAAAAAAGTGCTAACCAGTGTCAGCATTGGTGTTGCTCGTTTTCCTGAAGATGCAATGACGCTAGAGCAAGTATTGAACTGCGCCGATCAGGCAATGTATATCTCAAAAGCTGAAGGTAGAAATTGCTTTCATTTCTTCACTGAGCAGATGCAGCAGAGTGCTGAACGCACAGCTAATTTGCATGCAGCACTTAAGTTAGCTTTAGACTTCAATATGTTCGAACTCTATTTTCAACCAATCATTTGCTTGGAAACTGATAAAATTGTGCGGGCAGAGGTGTTGTTGAGGTGGCAATATGAAGGTTTGTCTGTTTCTCCTGAAGAGTTTATTCCTTTAGCGGAGAGTAGTGGTCTGATTGTTGAGTTAGGGCACTGGGTACGACAAGAGTCAATGTCGTTTTTATTACAGCTTCAAACGATCGCCCCAGAAATTGGATTATCAATTAATGTTTCTATGTATGAATTTTGGTCTCATTCTTTGCAAGATAATTTGGTTAACTCAATTCAAGATATTGCCGTTAATTTAACCTCTGAACCTTTTCCCTTTGAAATGATGACTATCGAAATCACAGAGTCTCTTTTGATGAAACAGCATAGTCATTTAATTGCTTCGCTACAAAAACTCAGAAATATGGGAATTAAAATTGCAGTTGACGATTTCGGTACTGGTTATTCTTCACTCTCCTACTTGAGCAATTTCCCTATCGACCAAATTAAAATAGACAAGAGCTTTATTCAATATTCAGATCATTCCATAAAGCAACAAGCTTTAGTGGAAGCGATCACAACTTTAGGTCATGCGCTAGAACTTTGTGTTATAGCTGAAGGCGTTGAATCAAAAGAAGAACTTGAATTTGTTAAAAAATCTGGAATTGAAGCTGTGCAAGGTTACTATTTTTATCCTCCTATGACTAAGGTCTCGCTGTTACATTTGTTACGTTGAATAGTAATTTTTAACTTAACTAAGTGAAAATAAGCTCAAAGGGAGTAACCTATAATACTTTCCTAATAATTCAAGTTGCAGGAGCTGAAAATGAAATTAGCTAATGAACAGACTGAAGAGACGAAAAGTTATCAGGTTTGGGACAGACCGAGTCGACTATTTCACTGGGTCAATGTATTACTGGTGATCAGTTTATTGTTTGTCGGATTTTTGATGTTGTTTCGCACTGATCTAGGCATTGATTCACTCGTAGCAAAAATTAAGATAAAAGAGCTACATGTTATCATTGGTTATCTATTTGCTGCTAATCTACTATTTAGGATCCAGTGGGGCTTTATTGGCAGTCACTTCGCTAGGTTTGCTAATAATATACCCAGTTTAAGGGCTATGAAGAAGTATAAGTCAGCATTAGACCGTGGGGATAATCCTCAATACATTGGACACAATCCTATGGGGAAGTTGGCAGTATTTATTATCATGCTGACGTTAACAGTAATGCTTGTTACAGGGTTATTTCGCGCAGGCACAGATATTTACTATCCGCCATTTGGTGGAGCTATCACTGAATACATAGCCCAAGATGGTGTTGATGCCGCTAGCATTAAACCCTATAACGACACAGGTGTTGATAAGCAGAAGTTAGCTGAAATTAAGCCTTACAAAAGTCTTGCCGGAAAAATTCACCTTTATGGGGCTTATTTTTTAATGTTGTTAATTTTTCTTCATGTTATTGCAGTGATACAGTCTGAGCGGAAACATCAACCAGGAATAATATCTGCAATGTTTTCTGGTATAAAGAGAATATCAGGGCCAACCCAAGATAAGGAATAACGGCATACCCAAGTGGTGTGTATTGTTTTATCGATAAATAAGGAGAGCTCCCATAAGGTTATATGGGCGCTCTCTTTTTTTGCCTTGGTTTCTGTATCAGTGATTTTGATAAAGTGCCATGAGTTTCACCTGGATTGTTCTGAAAATGCGTTATTGGTTAGATGTTTGACTCACTTGATTATTTTTTGATTTATAACGGCATTAAAAGAACTGATGTCATGGATTAACAGTGGTATAGTTCTCGCTTTCAGTTTAATGCATATGGTCTGGATCTTGATTGCATCAGATCAGCTAACTTCGTAAGCGAAAGGCGTATTCATTGGTCAAGCTAGAAGCATATTTTAGTCAAGCAACAATCTATAATGCAATGCAGTTACTGTTTGCTGGTCAGTTAATTCACTGTGATTATTCTAGCTGGTTATTAACTGGAGAGTTTGAGTCGCAGAGTCATCAAGAACTCAACAATAGCATTATAAATAAGATAGATGTTCGACTTGACTGGACCGCAGGACCTGTCGTTGGTTCTGCGCATAGTTACTGCTCATGTGATGTCGAAGGTCCCTGTGAGCATTTAGCTGCAGTCGCCATCGACTACATAGCAAAACAGGATATGATCACCCCATATCCAAGTGAAAAAAAACGTGCCGATACCGTATTAAGGCTACTTAAAACTGAATTTAATCAACGTTTTGATCCTTATCCTAATATGGCTCGTCATCGTATTGTTTATCTGTTGTCTTTAGGTGAGCATGGTTTGCATCTGACTGCCCATAAAGGCTATATCAGTAAAAAAGGCAAATATTCGATTAAACGGGATATTGGCTTTGGTTTTTCAAGTAAATCGGCGCAGCCTAAATATGTGACTCAAGCAGATCTGTATTTATTGGAGAAAATAAAAGAGTATTCTTTAGCGTTAGATGATATTCAAAGAGCGGCATTGCAGGATGCTATTTCGTTGGATATCGTTGATTTTACATCCCTTAAGTTTATTAAAACCTTGTGTGCAACTCAACGTTGCTTTTGGGAGAGTTGTGAGCAAGCTGCGATTAAGCTTGAGACTCACTACTGCTATGATTTTGTCGATCCCGATGTATTTATCTCAATTGGCAAGAATGGCTATCTAGACTTGGCAAGTATGAGCTTAGTCATTACTCCTTTACCTGAAAAGCTAGTTAAGCCATTGTTTGATCACACACTTGACTGGTCACCACAATTAAGGGTTAGCCGACATGAAATTGAGTTTCCATGGGATGAGAGATCAAGGTTGGAGCTTGAAGTCGCCACGTTTTCATTAATTCATGATGAACTAAGTATTGATTTAGATGAAATATTTTCTTCTGCTTATGATGCGCCGGAAGTGATGAAACAAACTGCAGAGCTCAATGTTCAGCTAGCAGTTTTACCCTTGTTAACGTCTGTTTTTGAATCGCCAGTTTGGTCGCGATTTCCCATAGGAACGCGCTTATTACCTCAAGAGTTAAGTGTGCAAATGGTTGTGCTTCGCCGGTTATCTCTTGCGGGATGGGAGATAAAATATGAACTTAAAAATCGATTTGAAGTGATACATGCTCAACGTTGGTATGGTGATGTACATAATAGCGATAGTGATAAAAGTTGGTTTGAGCTAGAAATTGGCGTTGAAGTTAACGGGGAGAAAGTTAATTTGCTGCCCTATTTAGTTAAGGCCATACGTCAAGGGTTAGTTGAAAATATTGATAATCAAACCACCATATTAATGGATCTTGATAGCGGAGAACGACTTGCATTACCAGCGATTAGAATTAAGAAAATCTTAACCGTTTTAGTTGAATTGTATGACAGAAGGCCTTTATCAGCGGTAAATACCGTCAGTTTACCTCTGCATCAGTTGACTCGAGTTGCCGAACTATCATCAATCAAGGCGGGTGGTCAGTTCGAATGGCTGGGAAGCAGCTTACTTAAAAAGAAGGCCGAAAAGGTATATAGTTACTTAGAAAATGCCGGTGCAAAAGCCCATGTCGTAAAGCCTCCAGTAGGGCTTAATGCTGTGCTTAGAGAATATCAACAACAAGGATTAAATTGGCTGCAATTTCTCAAGAAACAGGGTTTTTGTGGCATTTTAGCCGATGATATGGGCTTGGGGAAAACGATCCAAACTTTGGCCAGTATCCTAATTGATAAAGAATCTGGTCGATTAAATAAACCGTGTTTGATTGTTGCGCCAACCAGTTTATTAGCCAATTGGCTACATGAAGCGCAATCTTTTACCCCTGATTTGAATATTCTCTTGTGGTCAGGAGGGAAACGACATAAAAGCGCGGAGCAGATTAAACATGCTGATGTGGTGATTAGCAGTTATGGTACCCTACAACAAGATGCGCTATTTTGGGCCGACACCCATTTTCATTTGATAGTGCTTGATGAAGCGCAGAACATTAAGAACGCCCGCAGTCGCATAGCTAGAGTGGTGGGGAGTTTAACATCGACCCACAAGTTATGTTTAACTGGCACTCCCCTTGAAAATCACCTAGGTGAATTATGGTCTCTGTTTAATTTTTTGATGCCTGGTTTTCTGGGAAATCCAACGCAATTTAATCGATTATATCAAACTCCGATTGAAAAAGAGAATGATGAAGTAAAGCGTCATGCTCTAGTTCACAGAATAAGTCCTTTCCTGCTACGAAGAATGAAGTGTGATGTGGCGACTGAGCTTCCAGCCAAAACCGTGATTAATGAGTACATTAGCTTGACTCAGGTTCAGGGTGATCTTTATGAAACTATCCGCTTAACTATGTCAGACGAGCTCAGAAAAGCCGTATCTCTGTCTGGGATGAAGCGAAACCGTTTAGCGATCAGTAATGCACTGCTTAAATTACGACAAGTTTGTTGTCACCCTGAGTTACTTAAATTAGATCTTATTACTGATAAGGCGTTAGAAGACACACAAGCCTTCGTCTCCTCTGAGCCAGTTGTCTCAATTAATGGAAGAAAAACTCTGGTGGCTAAAATTGAAAATAAACCCGTTAAACCTTCTGGTGTAACAAATTCAGGTAAACTAAATTGGATGGCTGATAAGCTGCCAGGCATGATAGAAGAGGGTAGGCGAGTACTTATATTTTCCTCATTTACCAGTATGTTAACTTTGATTTCACAGCTGCTTGATAAATTATCTATCGGACATGTAGAACTGACAGGGAAAAGTCGCGATCGAGCTAGTTTGGTTAAGCGTTTTCAGGAGCAAGAGGTCCCTGTTTTTCTAATTAGCTTAAAAGCGGGCGGTTCGGGGCTTAATTTGACCGCTGCGGATGTAGTGATCCATACCGATCCTTGGTGGAATCCAGCTGCGGAGCAACAGGCAAGTGATAGGGCCTACCGAATTGGTCAGGATAAATCAGTTTTTGTATATAAACTTATCTGTAAGGATACCGTTGAAGAACGAATACAGAGGCTACAGGAGTCGAAACATAACCTGGCGCAGAGTATTTATGATCACGAGACTCAAGCTGTTGCTGAGATGACTGGGAATGATTGGTTGGAGTTGCTGAAACCCTTGGCAATTGATGAGTAGTCATTTCTTTAGCGTTACTTTGGTTAACTCTTCGACGCTATGATGGATCTGTTCCTGCCTTCGGACTTTGCCCGATAGAGCGCTTTATCACATTCAGCTAGCCAGTGTTCGATACTTGTCGCTGGAAGAGAGCTAATCCCGATACTGCAGGTAATGGGTTCCATTACTTCAGGGAGTTGCATTTCAGCGATACTTTGGAGTAGTTGCTGCGCTATGTCTGATGCTCGAGTAGTATCAAGATCGAGTAATATGATGAGAAACTCCTCTCCACCGTAACGAATAATTTCAACGTTACACGGTACCACTCTTTTAATGACATTCGCGGCCTGCCGTAGTACCTCGTCACCTACAAGATGACCATATTCATCATTGACTTGTTTGAAATAGTCAAGGTCAAGCAGCAATATACTGGACTGAACTCCATGGATGGCGTGATTTTGTAATGCATGAGTTAATGATCTCATAAGACGTTTACGATTGTATACACCTGTCAATTCATCAGTATTCGCAAAATAGAGCAGGGCAAGTTTTTGTCTAGTGATTATATGAGAAAAAATAGCACCAAATATCAAACAATTTAGTATGGCTAACGAAAAACGAGTGATAACAAATGTCTCTTCAATATTGAGGGCTAAAAGCAAACTGACGATGGCATAGGTGAAAGATAAAACAACGGCTTCTTTAAGGTTAAATAGGAAGTAAAAGACAAAAATAGTGGGAAAGAGATAGATAAGACCTTTGTAACCTAAAGTAAAGCAGCTGTAGCTAATGGCGATACATATTAAAATTAGTGTCAGTTTTTTTTGTGCAAGATTCGCTTTGTTGTGCCATTCAAGATACATAGATAGGGCTAAAGGGAGCATAGAAAGAGCAAAAATAATAGCGAGCACGTAATCTTCTATACTGATGCGATAGATCACATACATTGCGATGGTAACGATACCTGCAAGTTGAAACAATAATGAGGACGTCTTTGGTATTTTGTTAAGCTTTGTTAGCTCCATTAATCCCCACTTTATTATTGTTTTTTTAAGTATAACACTGTTTAGTATAATAAATATGTATCTTACTCTGCAAGATGCATTTCAATATCATACGGGATTGCTTAAGCTTCAACTTGATAAATTAACGCTGTTTTATCAAGTTGAACCCTTCATTGTCTAAGTTGGTTTTACTTTTTAACCATTAGATGTGAATTTTAGGGTTAATCGCTATATTTTTACCGTTTTAAGGTGTTTTAAGTTTGTCTCTATTAATATTCTGTACTACACATTAAGTTGGGCATCCAACTTTCAGATTAAATATCTGATATGAAATCATAATCAGACTTAGTGCACTATTTCTAATGTTTATTGCGGATTGATGAGGAGAACGAAGTGACGGCTGCTAATGTGTGTGAGCCCAAGGAACTATTGTTACTTATTCGTAAAGAGACCAATGCTCGAATGAGGTTAAAGTTACTTGCGTTGCTTCACTATCAGGAGGGGAGATCAAGATATCAGATTGCAGAATACCTTAAAGTAAGCCGTACCAGTGTAAACAAATGGATTGCGAGCTATCTAAGCTCAGGTCTTGAAGGACTAAAAGAGAAAAAGCATACAGGAAGACCGGCAGCATTAAATACTATGCAGATAGAACAACTGTCTAATTTTATCGAAATACGAACTAATAGTCTAAGCACTAATCCATTACATGGTTGTGATGTTCAACATTATATCTCTGATACCTTTGGAGTAAATTATGAAATATCAAATATTTATCGGATTTTAGAACGTTTGGGCTACGCCTGGGTTACTCATCAAGACAATAAAGCGATGTCGATGAATTAGTATTCTGATTAATATTGGTCATTTTAGCGACAAAAAACGCCCATAAGGGCGTTTTTTATAGGATAACAATCAGTATAAATAACTTAGTTGTCTTAGAAACTTGCTGACTTTGGTGCGCGAGGGAATGGGATCACGTCACGGATGTTTGAAACACCTGTGACATAAGAAACCAAACGCTCGAAGCCTAAACCGAAACCTGCGTGGGGCACTGTGCCATAACGACGCAGATCGCGATACCACCAATAATCTTCTTGACTTAGATTCATCTCAGCAAGACGAGCATCAAGTACGTCTAAACGCTCTTCACGTTGCGCACCACCGATAATTTCACCAATACCTGGTGCAAGTACGTCCATTGCAGCAACTGTTTTGCCATCGTCATTAAGGCGCATATAGAAAGCTTTAATGTCTTTAGGGTAGTTTTTCACGACGACAGGCGCTTTAAAATGCTCTTCAGCAAGATAACGCTCATGCTCTGAATGCAAGTCAATGCCCCATTCAACTTGATATTCGAATTTCTTGTCGCAAGCTTTAAGAATTTCGATAGCATCGGTGTAATCAACTTGTGCAAAGTCGCTATTCACAAACGACTCAAGACGTTCGATCACTGTCTTATCAACTCGTTGAGCAAAAAATTCAAGATCATCTCGGCGCTCTTCAAGCACGGCTTTAAAGCAGAATTTAAGCATCTGTTCGGCCAGTCCAGCAACATCGTCAAGGTTAGCAAAAGCCACTTCAGGCTCTACCATCCAAAACTCAGCCAAGTGGCGGCTAGTGTTAGAATTTTCAGCGCGGAAGGTTGGACCAAAAGTGTAGACTTTAGACAGTGCACAGGCGTAAGTTTCAGCGTTAAGTTGACCTGATACTGTTAAGAAAGATTCTTTACCAAAAAAATCTTCGCTATAGTCTACTTTACCTTCATCTGTACGCGGTATGTTCTCCATATCTAACGTCGATACACGGAACATTTCACCTGCACCTTCACAGTCAGATGCTGTGATAAGCGGTGTCGATACCCAGATAAAGCCTTGCTCATGGTAAAAACGATGAATAGCTTGAGATAAACTGTTTCTTACACGAGCAACTGCACCAATGATATTGGTACGTGGGCGTAAGTGTGCTAGCTCTCTTAAGTGCTCAATAGAGTGACGTTTAGCTGCCATAGGGTAGGTTTCTGGATCTTCAACCCAACCAGCAACTTCAATATTGGTTACTTGAAGTTCGAATGCTTGACCTTTACCTGGAGACTCAACTACTTCTCCAGTCATAACAACTGAACAACCAGCAGTAAGCTTTAAGATTTCGTTATTATAATTAGCTAAGCTATTAGGTACTACACCCTGAATAGGATCAAAGCAGGAACCGTCATAAACGGCAAGAAAAGAGATACCGGCCTTGGAATCTCGGCGAGATCTTACCCAACCACGAACAGTAACTTGCGAACCAATCGCAAATTCACCTTTAAATACAGAAGCGACAGATGTAATGCTCATTGCTGCTTAGTTCTCCAACGAAACTTATTATAAAAAATTGGACGTTTATATTACCCTGCTGACGGCTTTTCTCAAGTGAATAATGGTCATTATAGTGTCTTGATTTCAAAATAATGAATGAAATGTTCGTATATCTTACAGATAGAACTGGTTAGATGATTAAAGCGTCAATATTTCTGTCATTAAAAAGCAATAAGTTGCTGAAACCTTCAGCGTAATATCATATTGTATACTCAATGTATGGGAGTTTATGTGGAGGTTGTATGAAGAGAGTTAAAATGTTTCAACTCCTATTGTCATTCTTATCTGTATGTGGATGGTCTTTGGCTGTCTATGCATTGTTAGTTTTTGATAAAGCTAGACCCGATCGGGCGGTAGGATATTATTTAAGTAAGGGGGCTTCAGTGCGTTTGAGCTGGGATCAAACTCATACGATACAACTCGAATACCTCATCTGGAGCTGTGCGGTAATTAGTTTTATCAGCTTGGCATTTAACTATTACTTTGCTCACCACAGCAAAATGGGTTATTGGTTTAATATTCCTTTATTGCTTATGTGTTCTCTGGTTGCAGGTTTATACATACGATTTATGTGAAATATTAAGAAGTTAGCTGCTGACACAACTGCTCAATGATGGCTGCGGTAGCACCCCAAATCATGTGTTGTTTGTATTTGATAAAGTAGACTCTGCATTGCACGCCTTGTCTGCTATAGAGGTAATACTTGCGGTTATTCTTATTTAGCAGAAAAGTTAGCGGAATGGTAAATAGATCGGCGACCTCCCCGGGATCCAGCACTGGGACGAATCGGTTTTTGACGATACCAAATACTGGGGTGATTTCAAATCCAGTGAAAGTTTTATACTTTGGATGTTGGCCCAAGACTTCAACATTGGTGATCTTGAGCGCAATCTCCTCTTCTGCTTCTCTTAATGCAGTAGCGATGACATCAGTGTCGAATTTTTCAACTTTTCCTCCCGGAAAACTAATCTGTCCCGGGTGGCTGCGAAGGTGCATTGGTCTGCGGGTTAAGATAATATGAGTATCGTTATCGACTTGAGTGAACGCTATCAATACGGCTGCCTGACGTAATTTTGTCGATATCTTCGGGCTGATTTGGTCCGCTATAGGCTGAACGTTATACCTCACTCTTAATTCAGGTAAATTCAATTTTATCCCCCGTTTGACTTTAATTACATATTTTTAAGGACTGGTAGGATTTGACTCACTTTATCATAGGTTTCTTGATATTCCTCTTTAGCAATAGAGTCTGCAACAATCCCGCCGCCAGCCCAACAATACATGCGATTAGATTGGGCGACTAAGGTTCTAATGGTGATACTTGTATCCATTTGGCCATCTTGGCTTATATAGCCAATAGAACCACAGTATAGGCTACGTCTGGAGGGTTCAAGCTCCTCAATAATCTCCATTGCACGAATTTTTGGTGCCCCGGTGATCGATCCACCAGGAAACGTTGCTTTCAAAAGATCGCTTGCTTGGTATGGTGAAGCAAGTTTCGCCGTGATGGTGCTCACCAGATGGTGAACCGCGGGGAAAGTTTCAATACTAAACAAGTGAGGAACACTGACCGAACCCGCTTGGGCAACCTTACCAATATCGTTACGTAAAAGATCGACTATCATCAGATTCTCTGCTCGATCTTTTGGAGAATGTGCCAGAGTTATTGCTGATTGCTCATCTTCCAATGGGTTGTTAAATCTTGGACGTGTTCCCTTAATCGGTTTAGTTTGAATATCACTGTCCGCCAGTTGAATAAATCGCTCCGGTGAAATAGACAATACAGTGGCGTTATCCAGTCTGAGAAATGCTGAAAAGGGTGCTTGGTTTGTTTTGCTTAATTTGACATAGGCTTGCCACTCATCGCCAAGGTAGTCAGCTTCGAACCTGTGGGTTAAATTAATTTGATAACAATCCCCACTCTGTAAATAATGTTGTATTTGATTAAATTTTTCTAGATATTGCTCATGGCTGATCTGATTATGCCAGTCGCTTGTAAGAGAGAAATCTTCCTTGTTCGATGTCAAAGGCATACAGAGTAGAGAGTCAAGCTCTGCTAACGTCTGATGCAGGGCATCTTGTCCTTGATAATGCACTAAGGTCCAACTGGCGACCTGATAGTCATAAATCAGCGCCCACATATATAGACCTATGTTCATCTCAGGGAGATCGATATCCCTTTGTGCCATTTCGGGAAGGGTCTCAATTTGTCTACCCAAGTCATAACTAAAGCAGCCCATAGCACCGCCAGAGAAAGGATATTGACTTAACAATGGCTGTGGGAAGTAACTTTTTAGTGTTTGATTGATAACCTGAAAGGGATCCAAATTTACCGTTTCAATACTATTTTCTCGTGCGTTGCCAAAGTGTGTGATTCGACTTTGCCCTGATTCTGTCACTATGGTGGCTATTGGACTACAGACGATAATATCGTATCTAGCATCTCCATGATCAGCATTGGCTGAATCTAATAACATGGCCCAAGGTTGATCTGAGAAATGTGCAAATAACGCGGTAGTGGTGTGATCCCAAGTCAGCTTTAGTGAAGCTAGCTGTTGCGACGCCGAACAACTCATCGATTAACCTTAATTAATTGGGTGATTCCCCTAAAACTCACCGATAGAGTATCATAATCATAGGCTAGAATGAAAAAAGCTATAACCAATTACTGTGTGGTGTATCCCTCAAAGTTTGCTGAGAGTATCATAGGTTAACTATTATAATAATATTGTAACCCAATGAAACTATTGGAGTGCACCCTAATATACCCAAACGACCTCGTCATGCTGAATTCTGTATCTTGAAGTGGTTTGGGTATAAGTCCAATAAAAAGGAAGAGTCTGTGAGTAAAGAAGTCATCATAAAGCAAGCCGATCTTATCGAGAGTATTGCCGATTCGCTACAATATATCTCTTATTACCACCCTAAAGATTTCGTTGATGCTATGTCTGAAGCCTATGAGCGTGAAGAAAGCGCTGCCGCAAAAGATGCAATCGCACAGATTTTGATTAACTCGCGTATGTCAGCAGAGGGAAAACGTCCTCTTTGCCAAGATACAGGTATTGTGACATGTTTCGTTAAAATTGGTATGGACGTCAGATGGGATAAAACCGACATGACTGTTCAGCAGATGGTCGATGAAGGGGTACGCCAAGCCTATAAAAATCCAGATAATCCACTTCGTGCTTCAATCGTTTCCGATCCTGCTGGCACCCGTAAAAATACTAAAGACAACACCCCCTCAGTGGTTCATATTGATATGGTTTTAGGTAATTATGTTGATGTTGCTATTGCGGCAAAAGGGGGGGGGTCAGAAAATAAATCTAAAATGGCCATGTTAAATCCATCGGATGACGTTGCTGCTTGGGTTGAGAAAACCTTACCAACTATGGGCGCTGGTTGGTGTCCTCCAGGGATGTTAGGCATAGGCATTGGTGGTACGGCTGAAAAGGCGGCGGTTATGGCTAAAGAGTCCCTAATGGATCCGGTCAATATTCATGAACTGCAAGCTAAAGGCGCTGAGACGACTGAAGAGAAGATGCGTTTAGACATTTTTACTCGAGCTAACAATTTAGGCATTGGTGCCCAAGGACTCGGGGGATTAACGACGGTTTTGGATATCAAAATTAAAACGGCTCCAACACACGCAGCATCTAAACCTGTAGTGATGATCCCAAATTGTGCCGCCACACGTCATGTGCACTTTCATCTTGACGGAACTGGTCCAGCTGTACTCACCCCGCCGTCACTTGAAGACTGGCCTGTGATCACGCGTGAGGCCGGCGAGAATACCCGTAGAGTCGATCTTAATACTGTGACTCAAGCAGACATCGAGCAGTGGAAGAGCGGTGATACTTTACTGCTTAATGGCAAGATGCTGACTGGCCGAGATGCAGCACATAAACGTATTCAAGGCTTGATTGAATCCGGTGAAGGGCTTCCTAAAGGTGTCGATTTCACTGGTAAGTTTATCTATTATGTGGGGCCAGTTGATCCCGTTGGTGATGAAGTTGTAGGACCTGCTGGCCCAACAACGGCGACACGTATGGATAAGTTCACCGATCTCATGTTAGAGAAAACAGGCCTGATGGGAATGATAGGTAAAGCTGAGCGTGGACCCGCTACGGTGGCATCGATTAAGAAAAATAAGGCCGTTTATTTAATGGCTGTTGGCGGCGCTGCATACCTTGTGTCTAAAGCGATTAAAAAATCACGCGTGGTTGCTTTTGCCGATCTAGGCATGGAAGCGATTTACGAGTTTGATGTGAAAGATATGCCAGTGACAGTTGCGGTTGATTCAGAAGGGGTGAATGCCCATGAAACCGGTCCGGCTATCTGGAAAGTTAAATTAAGCTAGTAATTGGTTAAAGCAGTCTACATAAAGAAGGCTTAGGCATCTTGCCTAAGCCTTCTTATTTGGATAATGTGCCTCTTGATAACAAAGAAGGATAGCGAAAAAGTCCTAGACTGAGTCGCTTGTAAATCGAACTGCAATCAACAAAGATGATAATAATAATGAAAAAATCTGCACTCATATTTGCTTTGGCTACTGCCGGATGTATCGGCACAGTCCAAGCTGCTATAGCTGAGGACTTTACGGTTCAACACTTAGTTAAAATTAACAAGCTTCATTCAGCAACATTGTCAAATGATGGCAATAAACTGGTTTATGCTGTCAAAAAATTTGATAGCGAAGGAAAAGCCAGTTCTGATCTCTATATTCAAGATATTTCTATTCCAAACAGTAAAGCCAAACAGCTTACTTCTGCACCGGGTACTGAGCACAACGTGGCTTTTTCTGCCGATGATAACACTCTCTATTTTCTAGCTAACCGTGATGGTTCCAGTCAGTTGCACTCATTATCACTTTCTGGTGGTGAAGCGATTCAAATATCTGATCTACCGCTGGATGTTGAAGGCTTTAAACTTTCACAAGACAGCAAACAAATCGTATTAAACATGCGCGTCTTCCCAGAGTGCAAAGACTTAACTTGTTCAAAGGATATGTTTACCGCCCAAGAGGATCGAAAATCGACCGGGCGTGAATATAAGCAGCTAATGGTGAGGCATTGGGACACGTGGAGCGATCATTCTCGCAGCCATCTCTTTGTCGCACAGCTTAACGGCGAAAAGATTTTGACTGCGGTGGATGTGACTGCCGGGCTAAACACTGAAACACCGCCAAAGCCATTCTCTGGCATGGAGGAGGTGACTTTTACTCCAGATGGAAAATATGTGGTTTACAGTGCTAAGGCACCGAGTAAAGACCAAGCTTGGATCACTAACTATGACCTATGGCAGGTGCCGGTTTCAGGTGGTAAATCGGTCAATCTAACTGAAGCCAATAAAGCCTGGGATGCACTGCCGACTTATTCTGCCGATGGTCGTTACTTAGCGTATCTGGCGATGACTAAACCAGGTTTTGAGGCCGACCGTTATCGCATCATGTTACGTGATACCGTCACCGGGCAGGAGAAAGAGGTTGCTCCTTTATGGGACAGAAGTGCTAGCTCGCTAGCATTTGGTAAAGATAATCGCACCTTGTATGTGACTGCTCAAGATGTTGGTCAAGTTACTGTATTTGAAGTAAATACTCAATTTGGTGATGTTAAAACGATATTTAACGACGGCAGTAATAGCATCGTTGCGGTCACGAACGAGAAAATAATCTTTAATCACAAAAGTTTAATTCAGCCAGGCGATCTGCACTCTATCAATATCGATGGACAAGGGTTAACGCGTTTAACCGATGTGAACAAAGACAAGCTGGCCAAAATTAGATTTGGTGAGTTTGACCAGTTCAGCTTTAAAGGCTGGAATAACGAAGAGGTTCACGGCTATTGGATAAAGCCTACTGATTATAAAGTGGGCCAAAAATACCCGATTGCTTTTCTCGTTCACGGTGGACCTCAAGGCTCATTTGGTAACTCATTTAGCAGCCGCTGGAATGCGCAACTATGGGCTGGTGCTGGTTATGGCGTGGTCATGATCGATTTCCATGGCTCTACTGGTTATGGCCAAGCCTTTACTGATTCGATTTCGAAAGATTGGGGCGGTAAGCCACTTGAAGATCTTCAAAAAGGATTAGCTGCAGTCACTAAGCAACAAAAGTGGCTCGATGGAGAACGCACCTGTGCCTTAGGCGGCTCATACGGTGGTTATATGATGAACTGGATCCAAGGTAATTGGAGCGATGGATTTAACTGCTTAGTCAATCATGCTGGTCTGTTTGATATGCGTTCTATGTATTATGTTACCGAGGAGCTCTGGTTTCCCGAATATGAGTTTGGTGGCACATATCAGGACAACAAAGAACTGTACGAGAAGTTTAATCCAGTCAATTATGTTGAAAACTGGAAAACACCGATGTTGATTATCCATGGTGAGAAAGACTTCCGCGTTCCTTATGATCAAGGTCTAGCGGCGTTTAGCTTCATGCAACGCAAGGGCATTCCTTCAGAGTTACTTATCTACCCTGAAGAGAATCACTGGATCTTAAACCCGGATAACCTTGAACAGTGGTACGCCAACGTATTGGGTTGGATGGATCGTTGGACTGAAAACAAATAGGTTCAATGACAATATAGCTCAAAAAAGGTCAGCGAATGCTGGCCTTTTTTGTGGGTAAATGTAATCTTAAATTTGATCTGTTGCAATTGAATCTTTATACATTAATTTTCATGAATCCAAGCTTTACGAAGCTAAACCCAATAAGGAATGAACAATGCGGCTTATCCATCTCTTTAAGAAGGAACTTGCACATGAGGCCCGAGATTGGGTACGCGAGGAGTTAGTATCTGAAACTCAAGCCAATGCTATTTTGGCGCGTTATGGCGAGTCGCTAAATGAAGACCCCAACAAAAACTCATTTGGTTACTACTTGCTAATGTCTCTTGGTGCCTTGTTTCTGGGGCTTGCCTTAATTCTTATTGTTTCCCATAACTGGGATGAGATCCCACGTCTTGGGCGTACCATTGCATTGTTATTACTAACCTTGGGTTGTAACGGACAAGGGATTCGACTTTTTTTGTCAGAGCGAAAACAAGCTGGGACTGCTTGGCTTCTTTTCGGTAGCGTCAGCTATGGAACCAGTATTATGCTGATCGCTCAGATATATCATTTAGGAGAGCATTTTCCTGATGGTATTTTCTGGTGGGCAATCGGTATTTTACCTTTAGTTATTTTTACACAAAGCCGATTACTGGCGCTGCTCTCGTTAACATTGGCGAGTATTTGGATGATAGTGGAAACAGGTGAAGATTTTTTTCCAACCCTATATCCTCTGTTTGCCATCGTTACACTCTGGTTAACTCTGTTTCAAAAATCATCACGACTGCTTTTCATCGCGAGTATTGCAGGTTTAATTATCTGGTTAAACTTAGCGCTGGCTTGGTTGATGGGAAGTGGGATTCATTTTGCTCCCTTTGAAGAGCAACTGCCGTTCTCTTTAGGTATCGGCATATTTCTCAATGGTGTAGCTTGGTGGCTAATGAGAACGAATAAGCATGATTGGAGAGAATACGGTTTGGTTACGCATATTTGGCTACTTAGGGTGTCCATCATCACTTTGCTTATTCTCAGTTTCGAAGGTGCATGGGAGGATTATTCGTCTGGATTTGATTGGTTATCCATTAGTGGTATTGCTGCAGTATTTCTCTGCGGTGGTCTATCTTGGTCTTTATCGCGAAAAAGCGGTTTGTATGCATCAAGCCCAGCTTTATTAATGAGCAGTTATTTGGGGTGCTGTTTTCTCTTGCTCACAGCGATGGATAAGATGGAGTTTGTCACTGCGATTGTAACCAACTTAATCTTAGTGTTAATGGGGATTTTACTCATTCGTCGAGGGATAGATCAGAATCAAACTCACTACTTTTATACTGGAGTGGTAACTCTGCTATTGACGGCATTCCTGCGTTACTTTGATCTCATCGGTGATTATATTGGTGGTGCGATACTCTTTATGGTGGCAGCCGCTATTTTGATGGCTGCGGCTAAATACTGGAAATATCACCTCAAACTGGTGACCGAAACGGGCAAAGCACAAGATCAGGAGTCAGCGTAATGGATAATGTCACGATGCCGTCATGGCTTACTATGCCGCCAAGTAGAAAAGTCATTAAAATTGGTTTGCTTGTGACACTGCTGTTACAACTTTCAGTACTGTGTGTGGAGTATCTTGGTGCTGTATGGCCGATTTGGACTGGTAAGGAGATAGTGCTCAAGACAGAGCCTGTGGATCCCAGAAGTTTGTTTAGGGGCAACTATGTTCGGCTTAATTATGATATCAATAGAATCGTTCAAAGTGATGCCGGTGAGTTTAAGTTAAACAGTGTCGTTTACCTTGTACTGCATGAGCAAAAAGGCGTATGGCAAGGCAGTGAGATAACACGTGTTATGCCAACAGAAGGTGACTTTATTCGAGGGCGAGTACGGAGCCATTATGGTGAAGTGTTAAATGTCGATTATGGTATTGAAGCTTTTTTTATGCCAAAAGAGAAAGCCTTGGCGGTGGAGAAGGAGATGCGAGGCACTGGTACAACAAAGGTGCGCGTTTTTATTTCAGACACAGGTAAAGCTCGCGCAGTAGCATTTAAATGCATTGCAAAAGCCTGTGAGTGACGTCTAAATTTAAAGGGGGTGGTGTGAGACGAGTTGTTATTTTTGGTAATTCAGGTTCTGGTAAATCAACTTTAGCAAAGCACTTATGTGACTGTGAAGGTTTATCTCATCTAGATCTCGACCTAGTAGCATGGTTGCCGATGGTAGGCGGGGAAATACCGGAACGTATGCCTATCTCTGAGTCAAAACAGAAGTTGGAGTCGTTTATGTCTCAACAGAACTCTTGGGTCATTGAGGGCTGTTACATCGATCTTGTCGACTTGCTCAATGAGAAAGCGACAGAAATTATCTTTATGGATTTAAACGAACAAGCATGCAAGGAAAATGCTAAGTCACGTCCTTGGGAGCCCCATAAATATGAGAGTAAAGCTGCGCAAGAAACTAACTTAGTCATGTTAATTGAGTGGATAAGCCAGTATTATCTGCGGGACGATGAGTTCTCCTATCAGAGCCATTTGGCTTTTTTCAATCGTTATATAGGTAAGAAAAGCAGATTAGTAGAGAATCCCTCTGTACTGGTCAATTGACCGTTCCTCCCTTTGTTCTAATTTATGAGAAGTACTTTACATGCAATACCAATGGATACTCTTTGATGCAGACGAAACCTTGTTTCATTTCGATGCATTTGCAGGTCTTAAACTCATGTTTAGCCGTTTTGATATCGATTTTACTCGCATCGATTTTGAACTGTACCAAAAAGTGAATAAACCTCTCTGGGTTGATTATCAGGATGGGCTCATTAGCGCAGCTCAATTACAGACTAGAAGATTTACTGAATGGGGGCATAAAATTGGTGTAAGTGCCCAGCAACTTAATAGTGCATTTCTTAAGGCGATGGGGGAGATTTGTACCTTGTTGCCAGGCGCTAAAGCGCTTATCGATGGCTTACACGGTAAGGTAAATCTTGGGATCATCACTAATGGTTTCACCGCGCTTCAAACCGTGCGTTTAGAGAAAACTGGATTGCTTCATGCATTTGATCAAGTAGTGATATCAGAAGAGGTCGGTATTGCTAAACCCGATGTGGGTATTTTTAATCACGCCTTAATGCGCATGAATAATCCTGAGCGAAATAAGGTGTTAATGGTAGGGGATAACCCACATTCAGATATTCTTGGAGGATTAAATGCAGGTTTAGATACTTGCTGGTTAAACTCTGCGAAGCAGCCAACACCCGATGGGATCACTCCCCATTATGAGGTTAAATCTCTGTATGAACTTCAACTGTTACTTACTCATTAACTTTTGATGTTGATCAGGGGAAGTATGTCTAATGTTAAAAAATGGCATGCTTTCCATGTTCAAATTCGTCAGGGTGATGTTTAACTAAAGAGTGATATTTAGACTTTGTGATCACTGTTTGGCCTAAGTGCTAAATATAGCAAGGGACCCATAGAGACAAAAAGTAAAGTGACGACGGCGTATGGCAACCAGTGTTTGATTGTTTTGCCTCTGTTTTTAATATCTTGATACATCCAAGCAAGTGCAAGCCCTGCCATAATATACAAATCAATAACCACCTGCGCAGTATCTGGGCTTGATATTAACTGATAGCCGAAACTAAGAAGAGATGGTTGTGCAATCGACATGGTATAACCCGTGTAACTTGCGAATAATACTAATAAAGTGAGGGATATTATTTTAGTGTTCAAAATTAAATTCCTTTAGCTTTGATAAAAATAATGATCCGATAATGAGCATTAACTTGGGTCTTATATAGACGTATTCTGTTAAGCAAATCCGTTACTGAGTTTAACTTTTGTTCTAAGCCTAGCCAACCACTGTTTCAAGCCTGAATTAACAACTATAGGTCTCTCTTTGTGACTGACTTGGGTGTAAGGCCGTTTAACCATAACAGTTTTATCCTTTAAATTAACATTCACACAGTTAAACGCCATTAAATTCAAGGCTTACTTAAATACAAATTGACAATGTCGTCTACATCATTAAGATGCCCCGCAAGCAATGTAACCTTGTATAATCTTGGCAATATGGGCCATAAGTCTCTACTTCGAAACCGTAAATTTCGAGACTACAATGAAGCAGGATAGCAGCACCTTTTTATCTAAGGTGTGTGTCCATTTCCAAGTTTTATACTTCGTCATATTGTCATTTTAAATCAACCATATTGAGTAGTAATGGATATTTAATGGACAAGTTCTTTCTCATCTCTGCGCGTGGCGCAACCGTAAAAAATGAAATCTATGCGGGTTTAATCGCTTTTCTTGCGATGAGTTATATTTTGGCGGTAAACCCAGCTATTTTGGGAAGTATCGACGGTATAGATAAAGGTGCGGTATTTACTGCAACTGCACTGTCGGCCGCGATTGCCACATTTATAATGGGCGCATTTTCTAAATATCCCATTATGTTAGCGCCAGGTATGTCGATGAATGGCTTTTTTAAAGCTCTCTTACTTGGCGGCGGGATATCTTTGCTGTGGAATGAAGCATTATTCGCTATTTTTCTCTCCGGTTGTGTCTATCTCATCTTAAGTTTGACCCCAGCGCGTAAAGTCATAATTGAAGCGATCCCTGAGGACTTAAAACTTGGAATTGCTGTAGGCTTAGGCTTATTCGTCTCTTTTCTTGGGTTCAAAAATGCCGGCATCATAGTCAGTAACCCCGTTATTCTGGTCAGTCTAGGGGATGTGTATAACCCACAAGTATTTATAGCTTTGTGCAGTATCTTTATCGCCATCGCTTGCCTAGTCAAGAACATGAAACTGGCAACGGTTATCGCCTTTATCTGTTCCATTATTTTAAGCTTGTTAAGCGACCACTTTTTAGGTAGCGACTTAATTAGTTTACCAACAGCGATATTTTCAGCGCCGCCAAGTCTAGCGCCGACTTTTGGGGCGATCTTCGACTTTTCACAGCTCAGCTTACCTAAACTAAGTGACTTACTTTTCTTGGTCATCATTTTTTTTATTGTCGACTTTTTCGATGGGCTAAGCACGATTGTTGGGGTTGGGCGTGATGCAGGGATTATAGGTAAAGATGGCAAAGTGCCCAACGCAAAATCGGCGTTGGTGGCCGATGCTGGTGGCACCATGATAGGTGCGGTTTTAGGCACAACATCCATTACGGCTTATTCTGAATCTGCAGTGGCATCTTCAATAGGCGCAAAAACGGGCCTAAGTGCCGTTACCGTTGCGGCGTTATTTCTTATCGCTATGTTCCTGTTCCCCGTTTTCTCCATATTTACCGTTGCCATTGTGTCTCCGGCACTGGTGATTATCGGGATCTATATGATGAAGAATTTAGGGGGCATCCAGTGGCAGAAGAAAGAGTCTGCTATTCCAGTGTTTTTTATCATGGTATTTAGCTTATTAACTTTCTCTCCTGCAAATGGCATGGCAATGGGATTTATTAGTTACTGCTTCGTGATGGTAGTACAGGGTGATGGCAAAAAGGTTCATCCCATTATTTATGTTTTAGCACTCCTATTTATTATCTACTTAGCACTTTCATAACTCTAGGGCTTCAAATGAATTTATTAGAAAAAACCATCCTTGAACACGGCAAATCGGTGAACAATATTGCCCTAGACGCGAGTAGTTTCTTAACTAAGCAAATAGATATCCAGTTACTCGATTGGTGCGCAATTCAGTTTGCTGACTACTTTAAAGCTGCCAACATAGACCGAATCCTAACCATTGAGAGTGGGGGGATTGCCATTTCTACATTAGTGGCGTTAAAGCTCAATGTCCCCATGGTGGTGATGAAGAAAAAACGCAGTATGCTCGATCCTGATAATGTGCTAACGACACAGGTGCATAGTTTTACTAAAAATGTCACTTATGAGCTCAACTGCAACGCCGAACATATTAATGAGGATGATCGTATTTTGTTTATTGATGATGTATTAGCTCATGGTAATGCCGTTGAGGGAACACTCGAGATTATTACTCAAGTGAATGCCACCTTAGTGGGTGTGGGCATCTTATTTGAGAAGTCGTTCCAAAGCGGCGCAGCTATGTTGAATGACAAAGGGATCGATACTCTGTCACTGGCAAAAATTAAATCCCTCGAAAATGGTATTCACTTTTAAAGCTCCGCTTTGCGTGATCAAGATAGCACAAATGAACAGTGGGTGATGATTTTATATGCTTTAAATAAGGTTAACGACTTTTCGGTCGATAAGTGTTGATACAGATGTTTGGTGCTTGTCTTATTTACAGTGCTTGAGTCAACTGAAGGTATTTTCATGAATGTGATCGGAATTAATGGATATAACCCCGCTTCTAGTGGTGATTTTAGTCGTTTAGAAGTTAAAACAACGAAAAGTCATACCCCAGAAGCTGACACTTCACTTGCCCCAAAAACAGGTTCTACGGATGATGGAATTAAGGTGTCTATCTCTAAAGAGGGAAAGGATGCACTAGCATCGAATAGCGGCAGTGCGCTTCATGCTCAATCATTTCAAATTAAGGCGCAAGCTGAAGCTACAGAAGAGTCTGACGCACCTAAGAAAAAGATTGATGAGTTGATAAAAGCGTTGAAAGAAAGGGTTGAGGAGCTTAAGGTGCAACTAAAGCTATTAGAAAATGATAAGACTGAGGCTGGAGAGAAAAAGCGCAAAGATCTTGGAGCACAAATTGCTGTGCTCTCTGCTCAAATTACTGACCTGATTAATCAGAAAATTGAGCAGGAGATAAAAGAGAAGTTAAAGAACTCTTAGGCTTAACGAGCACCATTGCTGGAATCGCTAATAAAACCTATCACTTAAGCTCATCATCTTCATCATTAATCAGATGAGCTTTTTCTGTTTTTGCATGTTCAGAACGATGAGCCAGAGGCTTTTCTTTTTTCTTGATGAGCAAGCGTTCTAACCGTGAAAATGCTTCATTAAATCCTTCCATCATCTCCTTACTTTCACCATTTGAGTCGGTTTGACCTAGATTCGATTTAGTGGCAATTTCAACTATAAATTTATGTTCAGGCTCAAATTTTATAAATACATCGATGCTTATAAAGGATATGTTAAATTTATTAAATTTAGAAAATGCAATTTTAATGTGTTCCTCTAAATAATCAGGTAGTTCAAAATCGCGTGCGGTGACTTTAATGCTCATAATTAACCCATAGCTAAATATAATATGTGCTTATTAAAATGAACCTAATACATAATCAATAGCGTGACGTGTGTCACGCTTTTGTGGGTGAAACATTAAGGTTCTTACATCTGAGTTGTTCTAGGGTTACCAAGGTTGGTGGTATTATCTGTTTGTTGCTAGTGGGGAAGCGGTCTTATCTAATTGTTAACCAGTAAATAATGGTCGTTAACACTAATCTCGCAAGGTGTGTATAACTCTTCCCCTTAATTGTATGGCACCTATTCGTCGATAAACTTCCAAGTCTGTGTACCGTCGAAGTGTCTAAGCTTTATGGTGTTGAGTGTATTATACCAATTACATTAAGTATCTGTTCATTCAGCGGGAATTCAAAGCGCTGAAGGCCAGGCGGATGATTGAAGCTAATAGTTATTCTATATCGAAATCATTCAACACAGCATCAAGGGCTTTGAAACCCGCTCTGCGGGAGGCTCTCAAACATTCCACTTCTGCTTTGCATTGACTTACAAGGGAGTAATCTCTCATCAATGCGCCTTGAATTGAAAAATTTGAGCGCCTCTGAATTGATAACATATTTAATGTAATTGGTATTAGAAGGAACTAGCCGGAAGTTGACTGCCATTCTATTCTTGTTGCCGATTTCACTTGGCATATAATGAGTGACACACCCGCAGTTTTTACAATGATAAAATTCAATTGTTTTGTCGCCCCAGCTATAAGCTCCTAGCGTATCTTCGCTGCAACTAATACTGACCTCTATAGGCTCAAAATATGCCCATAATGCGCCAAAGCGATGACAAACAGAACAATTACAACTCGTAACTGTTTTAGTCGAATTTGGGATGGTTATTTTTACATTACCACAATGACAATTGGCTTAAATCATTCAGTTATACTCCAAAATTCCTAAGGAACCGGTAGAATTTATCTAGATACATTACGTTATTTCAGTGTTTTAAACCTGCTAAACATTTATCCCCAAACTGATACAGGCTTAAGCCGAATAGAACACAGATGGCAGCTAAGATAAGCGCTGAGGTGATGACCTCACCATTGAGCGTTGCGCCTAGCATCATGGCGAATACCGGCGTGATCAGTGTGACCAAAGCTACGGTACTCGCATTGAGATTTTGTAAGATATAGAAATAAGCGATAAAGCCAATTAGAGAACCAAATATGCCAAGGTAGAGAATGGCATAGAGAGATCTGGCATCCCAACTATCGATAGGGAGAGAGCCGTCAAACAGTACCCAGGCAAGGGCGAACATAGGGGTTGAAAACATCAGCGCGCCAACGGTGCTGGCGATGGGGTGAATATTGATCTTCACGGTTTTGATCAAAACACCACTGAGACTAAACAGAGATACGGCGATTAGAATAAGCGCTAAACCTAGCCAGCTATCTGAAGTGAGTGATATTTTAGAGGAGCAAACAATGCCTAATCCGATAAAGGCTATCACAAAAGAAAGGGAGCGCATGGGGCCAAACTTAGGTTCATTTAAGATCTTTTGGGCCAATAGACCCGAGAGCAGGGGAGATAAACCAAAGATTAATGACATGGTACCCGATGCCAGATATCTGGCGGCAAAATAACTTAATAGCATACCGCCCACTATACCGATGGATGAGACGGCATAGAGTTTTAATGCCATTTGGGACAGTGGTAATCGAATTCGGGTGACGAGTAATATCAAGCTACCTAAAATCAGTGCTATCAACATACGCAGTAACACCGCCATGGTTGGATGAACAGACTCGCTGCTCCACACGATCCCAAGCGGCGTGGTTGACCAGATAAGCACTACGGCTAAAAAAGCAAAAGGCACCATTTTTGATAAACCGGGTTTGTTAATTCTTTTGTCTGCTAACTGGTTTGATGCGTGTTCAGCCATGCTATTTTACTCCTCGAACATCACTTATCATCTATTTAAATAAGTGCAGTAATGGATAATATTTGAGGGCGATGCGAGGAGGGGATAGACAACCGCATTGCTGACTCATGCGGTTTAAAATGGTGGAGATTAAGTGTTAATTATTCCATTTTATCCGCTGCAGGTTCAGCCATAGGGGATTCACGACAAGTAGTCTATTCGTATAGGTTTGCAGTTGACAATATTGAGTAAGAATGGAATTCATCTGTTTGACATTAACCGTTTATTAACTGAGCTTCTTATACTCTAGAGATGAGCTGCTAGTGTCAATGAAAAGGGCGGATCTTGTTTGATTTAGCGCAAAATAAAAAAACCAGAATATTGCTATTCTGGTTTTTGTTATTCAATTGCAGTTACTTAGCTATTACATCGTAAACTAAGTGGTTGGAGATTAGCTGAACTGGTTCATCGTGTTGTCTTTGCCTGAAGCTTTCAGTGCTTGATCACCAGAGAAGTATTCTTTGTGATCATCACCCATGTCAGAACCTGACATGTTTTGATGTTTAACACAGGCGATACCTTGACGAATCTCCTTGCGTTGAACACCCGCAACATAACCCAACATACCTTGGTCACCGAAGTAATCTTTAGCCAAGTTATCAGTAGAAAGCGCGGCAGTGTGGTAAGTCGGCAAGGTGATTAAGTGATGGAATATCCCAGCTTCACGTGCTGCATCTGCTTGGAAAGTACGGATCTTCTCATCTGCGTCGATAGCAAGTTGAGTTTCATCGTACTCAATGCTCATCAAGTCAGCACGGTTATAAGCCGATACATCTTGACCTGCTTCTTTCATTGAATCGAACATTTGTTGACGGAAGTTAAGCGTCCAGTTAAACGATGGTGAGTTGTTGTATACCAACTTGGCATTTGGAACCACTTCACGTATTGCGTTAACCATTGCGCCGATTTGTGCCACATGAGGCTTCTCTGTTTCAATCCAAAGTAGATCTGCGCCATTTTGCAAGCTAGTGATACAGTCGAGAACACAACGTTCTTCACCTGTACCTGCTCTGAACTTAAATAGGCCATTAGGTAAACGTGCAGGCTTAACGAGTTTATCGCCACGCTTGAAGACTACGTCACCGTTATTAAGATTACTGGTTGATACTTCCTCAACTTCAAGGAATGAGTTGTATTGGTCGCCCAAATCACCAGGCTCTGCAGTCACAGCGATTTTTTGAGTTAGACCAGCACCTAAAGAATCGGTACGTGCCACAATCACACCATCATCAATACCGAGTTCAAGGAAGGCGTAACGTACTGCGTTAATTTTGGCAAGAAACTCGATATGAGGGACTGTCACCTTACCATCTTGATGTCCACACTGTTTAACATCAGAAACCTGATTTTCAAGCTGAATACAACATGCGCCGGCCTCAATCATCTGCTTAGCCATTAGGTAAGTGGCTTCCTCATTACCGAAACCCGCATCAATATCTGCAATAATAGGTACTACATGTGTTTCGAAGTTATCAATCTTCGCTTGAACTGCATCCTTATCTGTGCCTTGTGCATTATCAAGTTCACGGAAAAGGCCACCGAGTTCACGAGCATCAGCTTGACGTAAGAAGGTGTAAAGCTCTTTAATTAAGCTCGCAACTGACGTCTTCTCGTGCATTGATTGATCAGGCAGTGGTCCAAATTCACTACGAAGTGCAGCGACCATCCAACCTGATAGATAAAGGTAACGACGTTTAGTGGTTAACAGGTGCTTTTTAATGGCAATCATCTTTTGTTGGCCGATAAAGCCATGCCAGCAACCTAACGATTGAGTGTACTGTGAACTATCAGCGTCGTAATTTGCCATGTCTTCACGCATTATTTTAGCAGTGTACTTAGCTATGTCTAAACCCGTCTGGAATTGATTCTGAGCACGCATACGAGCGACTGACTCAGGATTAATTGCATTCCATGCACTACCTTCACTCTCTAATAGACTTGTAGCACTGTCGATATCTGCTCTGTAATTTGACATGGTAAGTCCCTTCTAACTAAAAATGATTAACAATGTTTGCTTCCGTATTAAATAATAGTAATACTGAACATCATTAGTCTAATTTATAGTTATTATCTTCGGTATTTGTTTTATGAATATGTCTAGAGTCGATCTAAATCTGTTGGTGTATTTTGATGTGCTATTAAGAGAATTGAATGTTACTCGTGCTGCGGATCAACTGGGGATCAGTCAGCCAGCGATGAGCAATGGGCTTAAAAGATTGCGACTACTTTTTGATGATCCACTGTTAATTAGAACCAGTAAAGGGATGACGCCAACTGAGCGAGCAACCGAGCTGAAGCCTGTTATCCGTGAGTTACTTGTGGGTTTAGAGAAGGCTGTAGAGCCAAAAGCTAAGTTTAATCCGTTTGAGAGTGAGCAGGTGTTTCGCATGATGGCATCTGATTATGCCGAAGCGACCCTCATTCCATTGTTAATCGCCCGGTTACGTAACGAAGCGCCTAAAGTTATCTTAGATATTATGACGCCCAGCGATGTTAATTTTCCTGATGTGGAGCAAGGAAGGGTTGATATGGTGATTAATCGTTTCGACAGTATTCCGCAATCCTTTCACCAAAAAGTGCTCTGGAAAGACAGTTTTAGCTGTTTAATTAATCGCAACCATAGTGTATTGAAGAACTTTAATCTTGAAAGCTACCTTGAAGCACATCATGTATGGGTCAGTAAAACTGGCATGGGCGTTGGTGTCGGCATGGATCCTGATGATGTGCAGCGATTGGGATGGGTTGATGAGGCGTTAGCTAAAATAGGAGCTAAGCGTAGGATCACAGTGTTTACCCGTCACTATCAAGCGGCGAGTTCACTGGCTGAGAGACAAGATCTTATTGCAACCGTTCCAAGTAAAATGGCTAGATTGCAACAAGACAACAACCGAGTGTCGATACTGCCCCCTCCTTTTGATATTCCGTCCATTGAACTGACAATGGCCTGGAGTCCACTGTTACAGCATAACCCTGCCCATAAGTGGATGCGTGAACTAATCACAGAAACAGCAAGGATCATCGATAGATTTTGAGTCTTATAGTTTTTATGAATGCTAATCATAAATACGATAAATTATAGGAATAGCACTTTTATGAGATAGACTGAGCTAAGCCTTTTTGTTTTAGGCCTTGTATCTTGAGCGTGGTTTGAGCTCTGATCATTCATTAAGCAAGGTAAAGCAGAGACTATTCATAGACAGGAGTGCAGGTATGACATCACGAGTTCAGGTTGGCAGTTTACAGGTAGCACAAGTGCTATTTGATCTGGTCAATGACAAGATTCTTCCCGGAACGGAGATCAGCCCAGAGCGCTTTTGGAGTAAATTAGAAGCGATAGTGGATGATCTACGTCCTAAGAATAGGGCGTTACTCGAAAAACGTGATGAACTGCAAGCTAAGATAGACCAATGGCACTTGAGCCAAAATTCAACTCAAAATAAACATGATCCCATCGTGTATAAGCAATTTTTAACAGAGATTGGTTATCTGGTAGAGGAGGGGCCTGATTTCACCATAGAAACAGAGAATGTCGATAAGGAAATTGCTGAACAGGCTGGGCCTCAATTAGTGGTTCCGGTTAAAAATGCCCGATTTGCGCTTAATGCCGCCAATGCACGTTGGGGAAGTTTATATGATGCACTCTATGGTACCGATGCCATCAGTGTAGAAGACGGTGCAGAGATGGGTTCAGGTTATAACCCTGTCCGTGGCAGCAAAGTTATCTCTTTTGCCAAACAACATTTAGATCAATTAGCGCCACTAGTTATTGGTAGCCACAGTGAGGCTTGTCATTACCAAGTGAATGATGGTCAACTGCTGATCACCTTAATTGATGGTTGTGATACCGGGCTCGCTAATCCTGAGAGGTTTGTTGGCTTTACCGGTGAATCAAAGACACCTAGCGCAATATTGTTGAAAAATAATGGTCTACATGTAGAGATCCAGATAGATAAACAACACTTCATTGGTAAAACTGATAAGGCGAGTGTTAAAGACTTGCTCGTTGAAGCTGCCGTCACCACTATTATGGATTGTGAGGATTCGGTCGCTGCGGTTGATGCTGAAGATAAATGTGAAGTGTATGAAAACTGGCTTGGGTTAATGCAGGGCAACCTCACTGCTGAGCTGAAGAAAGGCGGTAAAGTAATCACTCGTGAACTCAATCAAGACAGAGAGTATCAGACACCAGCTGGTGGGAAGTTAACCTTACCGGGCCGTAGCTTGCTGTTTATTCGTAATGTGGGTCACCTTATGACTAATAATGCCATATTAGATAGAAACGGTGATGAGATCCCTGAAGGGATCCTTGATGGTATGGTGACAGTACTTGCCGCTATGCACGATCTTCAAGGTAATAATAACGGTCGCCCTAACAGTCGATCGGGTTCAATCAATATCGTTAAGCCTAAGATGCATGGCCCGGAAGAAGTTGCTTTTACCTGTGAGCTTTTTACCCGTATTGAAGATGCTCTTAAATTGTCACGAGATACCATTAAGTTAGGGATTATGGATGAGGAACGCCGTACAACCGTGAACCTTAAAGAGTGTATCCGCGTTGCCAAAGAGCGAGTGGTGTTTATTAATACTGGATTTCTCGATAGAACCGGTGATGAGATACACACTTCAATGTTAGCGGGACCGTTCGTGCCAAAATCGATGATGAAACAGCAAGCTTGGATCAATGCCTATGAGGATTGGAATGTCGATATTGGTCTAGCTTGTGGGCTTCCTGGTCGTGCTCAGATTGGCAAAGGGATGTGGGCCATGCCAGATGAGATGGCCAAAATGCTTGAACAAAAGATGGGTCATCCTAATGCTGGGGCAAATACAGCTTGGGTACCATCACCCAATGGCGCAAGCCTGCATTCGATCCACTATCACAGAGTCAATGTACTTGATCGTCAAAAAGAATTAGCTCAAAGGCAGCGGGCGAGTCTGGATGATATTCTAGCAATCCCTTTACTTGAAAACCCAGCGACACTCACCCATGAAGAGATTGAGCGAGAGTTAGATAACAATGCTCAAGGCATTCTAGGTTATGTCGTTCGCTGGATAGATCAAGGAATAGGGTGTTCTAAGGTACCGGATATCAACGATGTTGGTTTAATGGAAGACCGAGCCACACTGCGTATCTCTTCTCAATATATAGCTAACTGGCTCGAACATAAGATTTGTACCAAAGAGCAAATTATCGCATCTCTTAAAAGAATGGCGGCTGTGGTGGATAAGCAAAACAGTACAGATAGTGACTATCAGAATATGGCACCTGATTTTGATGGTATCGCGTTTAAAGCGGCTAGGGATCTTATTTTTAAAGGAAAGGAGCAACCATCAGGGTATACAGAACCACTGCTTCACGCCTATCGCATTCAAGCTAAAGCGAGATAGTACTTAGCCTATAACGAAGGTGAAGTACACTTTTTATAGTTTGATTTTTGGCCTCTTTATAGCAAGAGCTATGTCTAAAGGACATAGCTCTTTTTTATTTTTGGTCACTTAGAAGGTATCCGCAGCCATCACAACAAACTGCTTACTGTATGTATCTAAATTTTATCATCTCCTCCCTTAATTCTCCGCGATTTACGGTCATTAACCTTAAAAGAGAGGCTGCAGTTCGGCAGAGCGACCGTCAAAAGCCATTTATAAAGGTGATGAAGTGTGATCAATATCAATAAATCACCTTGCTTTCGTTAAAAAACGACTACCGCAGAAAAGTAAATTGTTATAGCATAAATCCTGATTAATCAATTAGATGGCTTGACTTTGTTTTGATAACTCTGTGACTTAAGTGTTGTGTGAATGGTTAAGCGTGATCTAGACATGCAGTGTATTTTAACGGTATTCAATTTTGGCACATCGAGTATTCTTTGAACAAAATTGGAAGGCAAAATAAGTTAGTCGAATGCGATTAGATAAAAATAATTAGTTCGTGTTTGTCATAGGGATACAATCAGATTATGTATGAAAATTTAATAATGTCGATAGAATCGATGATCAATGCCATTAATGGTCTGCTTTGGGGCAGTATACTCATCTATGTGCTGGTAGCAGCGGGAGTCTTATTTACCCTACGTTTAGGTTTTATCCAGTTTCGGTTGTTCGGACATGGAGTAAAACTGGTTATTCAAGGACGAGATAAAACTGAAGGGATCTCCTCATTTCAGGTATTTTGTACTTCAATGGCTGCACGAGTCGGAACCGGAAACATGGCGGGGGTTGCGGTCGCAATTACTGTTGGAGGCGCAGGAGCTATTTTTTGGATGTGGCTTATCGCTATGCTAGGTATGGCTACTGCTTTTGTCGAGTCAACCTTAGCGCAAGTTTATAAGGTTAAGGACAGTGAAGGTCAGTATCGAGGTGGGCCCGCTTATTATATGGAGCTTGGTTTAGGTAAACGTTGGATGGGCACGATATTCTCAATATTGCTCATCATTGCATTTGGCTTTGCCTTTAATTCAGTACAAGCCAATACCATGACTGATGCATTAAATAATGCGTTTGGTTTTGATAAAACGATCATAGGTATCGTGATTGTACTTGCTTCTGCCTACATTATTTGTGGTGGACTAAAGAAAGTCGCTAGGGCATCTGAGATCATTGTTCCTATAATGGCGATTGCATACTTAGGTCTCGCTATGCTTGTACTTGTGATGAACATAGAACAAGTGCCAGCAGCACTATTGTTAATTGTTAAGAGTGCAATGGGTTGGGAAGAGGCCGCTGGTGGTGCGATGGGCGCCATGATGGCCGGTATTGCGCGTGGATTGTTTTCAAATGAGGCGGGTATGGGTAGTGCTGCTAATATTGCAGCATCGGCGACACCAAATCCAAATCACCCCGCATCTCAAGGCTTTGTGCAGATGATCGGTGTTTTTGTTGATACCATTGTGATCTGTACCGCTTCTGCTGCAATTATTTTACTTTCAGGTGTACTGAATAATTCTGATGGACAACAAGGTATTGGTTTACTGCAGTTAGCCTTAACAAGCCAGCTTGGGGGATGGTCTGCCTACTTCCTCGCATTTGCGATTATTTTGTTCTGTTTCTCCTCTATTATTGCTAATTATGGTTATGCTGAAACCAATGTGATGTTCTTAACGAAAAGCAAGAAGGTGCTATGGGTATTCCGTGGGCTAGTATTGGCTATCGTCATGGCGGGCTCTGTGGCGTCTCTTAGTTTAGTGTGGAACTTTGCTGATGTCTCTATGGGGTTGATGGCGTTGGTTAATATTGCAGCTATTGTCATGTTGTCTAAAGTGGCTTACGCGGTGATTCACGATTATGAACGTCAACTTAAGTTAGGTATTCCCCCGACATTTGATAGCAGTAAATTCCCTGAAATCAAAAATTTACAAGGAGGGATCTGGGCTAATGAAAAGCAAGTAATTCCTAAGAGTTCAACAGAAGTTAACTGATTGTCAGTTTAACTGGAGTATGTTTAGTTAGGAATTGTGTAATTTAAAAGAACCACGCCAAGAGCGTGGTTTTTTTGGTTAGCATAATCGGTGTCTGTTATTTTTATAACACTAAGATTAAGGCGTATTAATCACCTTCTCGATAGCGTTGTTCGTCCTCGTCTTGTGCTTCAAATTCATCATAAATAATCGGAGTAACGTTATCTGTACTGAATTTCAAGGTGGCGGGTTCGGAATAGTTAGGTACGTTATCGTAGCTAAATATAGAATAGTACTTAGGGATATTAGCATTACCAAAACGATCTAACGTATAGCCATCTTTACCCGCATACAACTTGACTCCATCGAAGGGAGAACGTGGTGGATGGAAGCTATTTCGCACCACATAAGTTCCTATACAGTCTTCACTATCAGGGTTATCCCAAGCTAACTTAACTAAACCATCCTCTAATTTGGCCTGGAAGTTTTCAGGGGGATCCAGCTGATGCTTGCGTCGTTCAATATATTCAATTACCAGTTGTGGGTAAACAGTGCCATCAGCTGCGAGTGTTTTCCATTGCACTGTAGCATCTTGTTGACGCGAGGCAGAGGTTGCTCTAATAATTAAATTGATCGGTTTGTCTGAATCATGCAGATCTTCTAAATGTTGACGAGCCGAGCTATCAAACATAAAAGTTTGCCTTGGTGTTTTAACCAAGTCGAGACTACTGACTTCATAGCCTAAGTACTCGATTAATTCAGTGCACTTTATGGTGTTGTAATTCAGTTCATCATTATCAATCATTGCAACGGTAAATCGCATAGGTTGTGAGATACCATTGGTAGTTTCGCTCTCTAATACAAAATATGCATCAGTTATCACTATATCAGTATGCGCGGAGAGTTGAGGCAGCATGAATTCTACATGACCATATATTCGCTCACCATTGGCATCAAAGCCACTTTGTAACTCTCCTTGAGTAAGCTCTATAGGGCTAACAGTGTGGCACATAGTGGCGTGACAGGTTAACGCAGTAGGTTGGCGATGATAGATAAGATCTAGGTTGGGTCGATAATGAATACCACCGCCAAAACGACCATAGCCGATATCAAATTGCATCATTTGAGAGTCGTTACCTTGGGGGAGACAATCTGGACCTTGGATGCGTAATAATAACCGCCCTTTTTCTAGCTGCTCTTGAATGAGCTGTTTTTCCAGAACACTGAAACGCCAATTTTTCCAGATCCCTTGGGTGAGTTGATCTGAATCGATAGCATCGCCCAATGTTTTTAACGCCACTGCATTATGGATTTGTTCAAAATCAGTGATATCTGATATATCATCTGGATTGAGAATGGATACTGACCATTCACCATAGTTTTCAATTTTTGCACCCACTCGATTCATCGGGTATAAAGAAAATATGGCATCTTTGATTATCGCATCGCTAGGGATCCGGCTCATATCATAGTCAATAACACCGTAGCAGATCCCTTTGGTTTTATTTACCCCGATAAATAAAGAGTTAAGACCAAAGTGCTCAGCATTTTGTGAGGTAAGGTACTCACCGATATAGCCGATTTTCTCGGGAGTTGGAAATAGTGTGAATGAAAACTCATCTTTTTCAAGGTTTGTTTTTATGATGACTTCAGGTGCAAATGGCGAGGTTACTCGGTTAACTCGGTTAACTTTACGTAAGTTGTAATAGTATCTATGTCCCGACTTAATTTGCTTATCGGCATATTCGCTTTGTGATGTAATGGCAATAAGGTTGTCACGGGTACAGGGATTTTTGGGGGCTTCACTACGATAAACCTGATAATAACAGCCATCATCTTCAGGGGGATGATCCCAAACTAGCTCGACCTGGTTAGCTGATATGTCTCGTACAGTAAAGTTTTCAGGTCGCTTAGGTGCTAAATTCGAATAGTTTATCGCACAGCTAAGTGCGTACAACAATGCTGGAATATTTTCATCAACACTTTGTGACATATTGACTAAATAATCAGGGATATTTCGGCTACCTACCTCGACAACTGCAGATAATATTCCTCGGTCGTAATAGTACTCGCGGCCGCTACCGTTGATCAAGTTTGCCGGTGGTTTTCCTCGGTGAATACCATACTGGCGGCGAGTGACTTTATGTATCTCTTTTGCCATATTAGCGCACATAATATTGAGATCTGTGCCTTCGATTTCAGATTCATGATTAAACTTATGGGCAGGGAAAAAAACATTGCCCTGAGAGTGGTAATCAAGCGCGACGGTTATATTGTTATGTTGCTCAACAAATTGCTTAATTGCTTGGGTTTCTGGTTCAGAAAAGGCTGCTGGACCCCCGTAAATATTTGATTGGGTGTTGGTCGATGGAAGGAAGTTAATCCCGAAATTACGATTTAAGTCGACCCCAAAGGTTCCATCACCATTATCACGCCGATTTTTACGCCAAAATGAGAAGTGATTACGGGAATACTCGAAACCATCAGGATTCAGACAAGGTACTATATACAGGGCATTGCGAGTCAGAGCTTCAACAACTTCGGGATTGCTTGGGTAGTTGTCCAATAAATATTGAATAAAATTAACCGCTAATTCGATTCCAATCCATTCTCTGGCATGTACCGTACCCGTATATAATAAGGCGGGTTTGAGATCGGCATAGGCTACATCTTGCGATATGGTTGCCATCATAATAGGTCGCCCTTCATGGGTGTCACCTATGCTCTGTAACCGGATTAAATCAGGGTATTTCGCCATCGCTTCTGTTAAGAAGTCAATAGTATCTTGGTAAGAAAGATATCGTTTTTTCATCTTTAAACCTCAACATTTGCATGCCAGTCGGCAAGGGTTATTTCAAGTTTTTTCTGTTTAAAATTTCGAAACCTTGTTAGTAGATGTGGAGCATTGTTTAGAGCGTGCAGCGTGCCTTCTACACTTAAAGTGTCAACAATCTCGTTAGCGAGAGATTGGCCAATCCCTTTTACACCCATGAAAAAATTAACTAATTGTTCATGTGTCATCGAAGAATTAATATTTTTTGAAGTGGGGCTATCTTTGTTATTGCTGAGTAAGCAGGCCTGTTGCTTGGAAACATCAACAACACTATGTTCTTCAATACCACTGTCCAGTTCTTCAATAGTGCAGTCCAATGCAGCATCTACATTTAGCTGTGCTAATGCACCACTTGGTTGATGAGATTGAATAACTAAACGCTTGTGCATGTCCTGAAAGTTCCATGCTGCGCTTGGCCACTCCTCTGTGGTTTGATTGTGTGTTTGTAAGAGTTGGTAACGTTCATCGGTTGGGGCATATTCACCGGTATCGGTCGAGAGATCTGGCTGACCAAAGGTAATATGGCGCATGGTTCGCAATAATGACGAGTCAATTTTACCTAGCTCTTGCCAGTTTTTATGAACAATGTAAGGCTTAGTGAACTTTTTAGGGGCTAATGACCACATCAAATACTGACCAATCCAGTCACGAATATAGGGAAAAGCTGCAAAAGCAGTAGCACACTCTAAAATGGTATATTCATCCTCTAAACTTACAGCAATATCACAAGCCCAGTATTCAGCATTAGCAGCTTTGGATGCCTTTACCGCTATTTCAAGGACTTTTTCAGGGATATCTTGATAGTCCATGCTACCGCCCTGGCTGGTATTGGTCAGCCATCCACCTGCCGGAGGACGACGCCAGAATGCGCAAATGGGTTGATGTCCGACTAACATGACTCGAATATCTGCTTTCATTGGCACAAAATCTTGAATATAAGCGGGGTAATAACGTTTTTCAGAAAATAGTCGTAATGCTTCTTCGACAGTGTCCACTTTATGGACGAAGTAACCACCATAGTTAGATGGGCCATAAGAACGTTTTACAATTTTTGGATAATCGGTATGTGTAAGGTATTCCAACGTTTCATCTACTTGATAAAAAATCTTAGTTAAGGGAACGGGGAGTTGGTACTTTTCACAGAAGTGTGTGACGTTTTCTTTGGATTTATTACTGAACTGAGTATCAAGGGAGGGAATAAATCTAACATTGGGCAGTTCACGGGCTATATCACGGAATGTTTCGTATGCAGTTGCTGGAATATTACCAATTAATACTTCAATATTTTTACGTTTTACTTCATTGATAAATCGCCGTTTATCATTACCCCAGTGATACACAACTTGTTCAATTTTGTCTGGCCATCCTTTAAAGTTAGAACAATTGAAAAAACGTAGCACGTGATCAAGATACAGCAGGCCAATTTTAGGCCTAGGTACATTTAGGGACGTCATACCGTTGGAACCTCAATGTGGAGAGATGGAGTCATCATAGGATCATGCAAGGAGGGCGCAATATCCGAAGATATGGCGTTTGGTTGCTTGCCTTTGTTGACGGTTCTATCAATGAGTTCAACTAAATATTTAACCTTAGTGTCATTAAAGTTTAGACCGAGTTGTTCCTGTTCTGGAGTGGCAAAAGCAGGAATGCCATTGACTTCAATGACCACGTATTGCTGGTATTCCATGTCATAGATGATATCGACTCCCGCAACTTCTAATCCAGTCACTTTCGCGGCTTTTAATGCCAGTTCAATCACCTCAGGTACGGGCTCACGCATTATTACGCTGCCACCACTGCATACGTTGGTTTTCCAACTTCCAGGTGCAGCCTTTCGGCCATAACAGGCGACAAATTTGTTATCTACTATGTCTACACGATAATCGGTAAAATCATTTTTGATCACCCGTTCTAAGTAAAATTGTGGTGCATGGTGCTGAGTAATATAGGGTGCTAGCAGATCAAGGTCTCGTTCGTTTTCTAACTTAATAATGCCTTTCCCCCCCCAGCCGTCAACAGGTTTACAAATGGCTTTTCCTTGCCAAAAACGCATATGCTCTTTGAGTTGCTCAATATTATGTTTACAGCAAACAATATAATCTGTAGTCGGAATGTTATTCTTTTTGAGTCGGTGTGCCGTGCGGAATTTATCTTCCGTCAGAGCGAATGAGTCATAGTTATTGATCATCGGCATCATGGTGTTAAGTGTTTGATACAGGTAGACCTGAAACGGTGATTGTTGTCCTGCGTTATAGGAAAAAAACAGATCTAGCTCATCTAAGCTATGTCCATTACAGAAAATATTACCGTCGTAGGCAAAGGCATGGGCTAGGTTTAGCCCGCCAACGGCTTCAATCTCTCTTTCTTGTAACTGCGCAACAATTTTGCGCTCAATTTCTTGCCCACCACTGTTTTCATACATCCACAAACCAATCCGATGTTTTGACATAGATAACTCCTTAAATTACGTATAGATCAAAAAATTGTCATTCAGCTATTGTTAATAAAACCAACGCGATAGTAATATGATTCATATCCTATCGATGTATATGTATGTGTATATGTATATATATATAAGTACGCTGATATGAACTGTGAGCTAAGTTGTAGATTTTAATTAACGATGACAGCTTTTTATTAAAAGCTGCACGAGGGATCAAGTAATGAGTTGTATTGATTTCACTGATTTAAAAGAGCTTGTGGAAATAAACTCCTGGACTATGAATAAGGAGGGTGTTGATCGTCTCGGCGAAAAGATGTCTAACTGGATGATGATGCTTGGATTTCAATCTGAAGTTTTTGAACGCAAGGAGATAGGGAATCATCTGTTGTTTTGTAGCCCAACAGTAAAAGATCAACCTAGACTACTCCTAATAGGACATTTGGATACTGTGTTTCCACCGGGAGTGTTTGAAGGGTTTAGTGAAGATGAACATTGGGTCTATGGACCGGGAACCTGCGATATGAAAGGCGGCAATTTTGTTGCGCTAAGTGCACTGCGTAACATAATGAAAAAGTCGGGTAAAATCTGTAATATTGACTTCTTCATGGTCAGTGATGAAGAGACTGGAAGTGATGACAGTAAACATATTACTCGTCAGCTAGCTAAAAATTATCAAGCGTGTTTAGATTTCGAATCTGCAGGTCCAGATCACGAAGTGGTTAATGGACGTAAAGGTGTTGCGACATATTGCATTGAACTTCAAGGTGTCGCAGCTCATGCTGGCAATAATTACCTTCAAGGAAGAGATGCTAATCTGGCTGCAGCAAAACTACTCATTTTATTGACTGAGCAAAGTAATATTGATGAAGGCACCACAGTCAATGTAGGGATAATAAACGGAGGAACGAGCACCAATACCATCTCCCCAAATGCAACATTAATGGTTGAAGCTAGATTTACCCAAGTAAGTGAGCAGCAACGCGTATTAAGCGCTATCTCCTCTGCGATTGAACAACATGGTGTAGAAGGGGTTACTGGTAAGTTAAGTGGTGGTTTGCAACGTGATGTCATGACGCCTTCACCCGAACAAGAACAATTCATTGATCTGATAGGAAAAATAATTGGCTACCCATTGAAGACAGAGCAAAGAGGTGGAGTTAGTGATGCCAATATAACCTCTGGCGCAGGTTTACCCACCCTTGATGGTTTTGGACCTTATGGGGATGGGGATCATACCGAGTTTGAACGGGCATCGAAGAGAAGCTTTAACCGAAGGATCACCGAAGTTACTGCGATTTTTCAGCATTTTAACCAAGGAAGTTTGTCCACTTTTGATTCGTTATAAGAGCCTATTTTCAAACAAGCTAAAACATAAACTGCCGAACAGAATTCAGTTCGACAGTTTATGTTAATAAATCAAATAAATAGAGTTACTTGTCGCTGTATTTATTGCCGTAAAAACTATCCAGCAGTACCTGTTTTAGCTCGGCAATCAGCGGGTATCTTGGGTTCGCTCCAGTACATTGATCGTCAAACGCATCTTCGGCTAATTCGTCAAGTTTAGCGAGGAAGTCGGCTTCGTTGACTCCAGCTTCTTGGATTGAAGCCGGAATGCCAATCGTCGTCTTGAGTTGATCAATTGCTTCGAGTAGTGCTTCGACTTTCTCTTCATCTGTATTTCCAGCTAAGTTTAAATGTTCAGCAATTTTGGCGTAACGGCAAAGTGCTTTAGGACGATCATATTGGCTAAATGCAGCCTGCTTAGTTGGCATGTCTGTCGCATTAAAACGGATGACATTGTTGATAAGCAGGGCATTTGCTAGGCCATGGGCTAGATGAAACTCAGCGCCGAGTTTGTGGGCCATAGAGTGGCAAACACCTAAAAAGGCGTTTGCGAAGGCGATACCAGCGATAGTCGCGCCATTGTGGACTTTCTCTCTTGCGACGGGAGCAGCAGCACCTAAATTATATGAATCAGGCAGGTGCTTAAACAGCAGATCTAGAGCTTGAAGTGCCTGACCATCACTGAATTCATTGGCCATTACGCTAACATAGGCTTCTAAGGCATGAGTTACAGCATCGATACCACCGAAAGCGGTGAGTGATTTGGGCATATTCATGACAAAGTTAGGATCGACAATGGCAATGTTAGGTGTGAGTTGATAATCAGCGATCGGATATTTCTTACCCGTTTTTTCATCAGTTACCACGGCAAATGGCGTTACTTCAGAGCCTGTACCAGATGTGGTTGGAATGGCTACCATCAGTGCTTTTACGCCGAGTTTTGGAAACTTGTAGATCCGTTTACGAATATCCATAAAGCGCAGTGCTAAGTCAGCAAAATCAACATCTGGATGCTCATACAGTACCCATATAATTTTAGCTGCATCCATCGGTGAGCCGCCGCCAAGGGCGATGATCACATCAGGCTGGAAGCTGTGAGCAACTTTAACCCCTTGCTGCACTATCGCTAGTGTTGGATCCGCTTCGACTTCATAGAATACTTCAGTCTCTAATCCCTGAGCCTTAAGGATTTTTAATGTTTCGTCACAATAACCGTTATTGAACAGATATTTATCCGTTACGATAAGCGCCCGTTTTTTATCACTGAGCTCCTCGAGTGCAATAGGCAAGCTGCCACGACGGAAATAGATAGATGAAGGAAGCTTGTGCCACAACATGTTTTCAGCCCTCTTGGCGACCATTTTCTTATTGATAAGGTGACTTGGCCCAACATTTTCAGAGATGGAGTTTCCTCCCCATGAGCCACAACCTAAGGTCAGTGAAGGGGCTAACTTGAAATTGTACAGATCGCCAATACCGCCTTGAGAGGCTGGAGTATTGATAAGAATACGCGCTGTTTTCATACGAAAACCAAAGGCCATTACACGTTCCGTTTGAGTATCTTGATCTGTGTATAAACCTGATGTGTGGCCGATACCACCTAGAGTGACTAAGGCTTCAGCTTTATCAAGGGCATCCTCAAAGTCATTGGCACGGTACATGGCTAACAGTGGAGAAAGTTTTTCATGGGCAAAGGCTTCGGCATCTGAAATCTCTTGTACCTCACCAATTAACACCTTGGTCCATTTGGGTACGGTGATACCGGCCATAGCCGCAATGGTGACTGCACTTTGTCCTACAATATCAGCATTTAACCCGCCATTTTTCAAAATAACGTCTTGCATAGCTGCGGTTTCATCTTTGTTTAAGATATATCCACCGTGGCTGGCAAAGCGCTCTTTGACTATGTCATAGATCTCATCAACCACCACAACGGCTTGCTCAGAGGCACAAACAACGCCATTATCGAAGGTTTTTGACATTAAAATAGAGCTGACAGCACGTTTAATATCGGCGGTTTCATCGATAACTATCGGTGTATTTCCTGCACCCACACCGATCGCGGGTTTACCGGAAGAGTAGGCCGCTTTAACCATACCTGGGCCACCAGTAGCCAAAATCAGGTTTATTTTCTCATGGGTCATTAGTAAGTTTGAGAGTGCAACACTTGGCTGGTCTATCCAACCTATGATGTCTTTAGGAGCGCCGGCTTCAACCGCTGCGTTTAGCACAATTCTGGCGGCAGTTGTTGTCGACTCTTTCGCTCTAGGGTGTGGTGAGAAGATAATGCCATTACGGGTTTTAAGGCTGATTAGCGCCTTAAATATGGCGGTAGAAGTTGGATTGGTGGTGGGGACAATACCGCAAATTAAGCCTACAGGTTCTGCAATAGTGATCGTACCGAAGGTGTGATCTTCACTTAAGATCCCACAGGTTTTTTCATCTTTATACTTGTTGTAAATATATTCAGAGGCGAAGTGGTTTTTGATCACTTTATCTTCAATAACGCCCATTCCAGTTTCATTGGCGGCCATCTTAGCTAATGAAATTCGTGCATCAGCAGCAGCTAATGCCGCGGCTCTGAAAATCTTATCAACCTGTTCTTGACTGAAGTTGGCATACTCTGCCTGAGCATCAGCGACGCGCTGTACAAGAAGATTTAATTCTTGTTGATTTGTCACAGTCATAGTGAGTTCCTTGAAAAAAATTTAGGCAAACCCTATTTGGCTAAATATTCTCCATGAAGAAAAATTACACTCAAATGACCCTATTAACCGTGATCTTTCTCACAACACGGATTGTATATGTAATTAAATAACGAATTTAATGACTTGTTTGCATATTGAACAAGTAATCGGTAGCGTGTTTTGTGTTCAATTTACTTTAAGGTGCTGAAGCGGTTTGGGGATAGACAAATATATTATTCGAAACTGTGAAATAGAGTAAAAAATCTTGTTTTTACCATGAGCAATCATAGGGTAAAGTAGCACCATTGTAGTGGTAGGCAAGCGATTAAATCACAGCCTCTGCTTTTTAGTATTTTTTCGAGGATAAGGACTTGGATTTAACACTGTATGTTAAATTTTTTCTGGGGTTAGTGGCCATTATAAATCCGATTGGATTGCTGCCAGTTTTTGTCAGTTTAACGAGCCATCAGACGGTATCTGAGCGAAATCAAACAGGGAAAGTGGCTAACTTTGCTGTCGTTGTGATCTTGCTTGTGACGATATTTGCAGGGCAACATATTTTGAATATGTTTAGTATCTCGTTATCCGCCTTTCGTATTGCCGGCGGTTCTTTGATCGCGATAATTGCCATGTCGATGCTTCAAGGTAAGTTAGGTGAGGTTAAACGCAACCAAGAAGAAGACAGAGAAGCCTCTGGTATGGAGTCTGTTGCTGTCGTGCCATTAGCGCTCCCCTTGATGGCAGGCCCTGGCGCGATTAGTTCTGTGATTGTCTCTGCTGCTGAAAACAATACCTTGATTAACCATATCGGCATGTCTATCACCGTTATCCTATTTGGCATAGTCAGTTTCATCTTGTTTAGAATGGCGCCGGTGATCTTTAAACTGCTAGGTAAAACTGGTATTAACGTTATCACACGTTTAATGGGTTTGTTGATGCTTTCGATTGGTATCGAAGTGATCGCAGCAGGCTTTAAAGGACTATTTCCAAGCTTAATTGGCTAGTTATAACCCTATCTAAAAACCGCACAACGTCAGTTTGTGCGGTTTTAATCTATTTTTTAATTCGTATACTCTCATCCTTGTTTTATCTCAGTGTTACTTTCACCGCTTAGTCTGTTGTTAATTCTATCTCCTATCCTCTATTGCCTGTCGTAAAGAATGAGAAGAGTCTAACTAAAGAAGGAAAGAAGCTGAGTTTAAGTGTGGATACACTAGCCAAAGGCAATTCAATGCATGGAACCGTTGAATAGGAAATTGGAGGGTGATGTGGAGCAAGTTAAGGAAAAGTCAGACACCAAGTTTGATAAGTTAATGCTTGGTGAGTCACCAGTATTGATCGGTCAAAGATCGATTTCTGTTTCCCCATTACGCCAACAACTTTCTCTGGAGCTGCATAGTCGGCCAGCTCCTAAAGTGAGTAACCCTACATCTGTCAGTCATGTCGCCATTCGGGTTAATCTAGAGGATCGTCAAAGAGAGTATCAACATCTTAGTTCATTCTGTCACCGATACAGTGTTAATCCACCTTGTATGGAGGCCAGTTGTTTTTTCCAGGATTTCGGTGGATTTGAATTGCGCTGGGAGAAACATCTTGAGTTCTCAACTTATAGTTTTATTCGTAAAGGACAGGGTAAGCAACTGTTCGATGGTTACAGCATTGAGAGAGTTCCCCAACATTGGTTTGACGATTTAGTTGGTGAACTGGTTTGCGCCATCAATTTGGTTTTTACTCAAGAGACACTTTCTGAACATGATATCTATCAGGGATTTGAGGGACAACAAGTGATAGGGAGTCGTGTTGCTGCTGGCCGTGCTCTTGTTTACTCTTCGTTCAGATTACACTCTGATGGTTTTAGCCGTACTCTCATACACAGTGAACAGCTTAATCGTCATCAAGCTGGAAGGCTTATCCAGCGAATATTAGAGATAGAAACCTACCAAATGTTGGCGCTGCTTAGTTTACCAATAGCACGTGAATTATCGCCAAAAGTATCAGAGATGGAACAGGAATTGGTGCAGTTAAATCAACAAATGGTCAATTTATCACAACATGATGACAGTGATATGCTCGATAGGTTATCACATCTAGCAGGGCAAACCGAACAGTTAATCGCCGATATTAGTTATCGATTTAGTGCGACCAATGCTTATTATGCACTTGTCTGTACACGGCTAGATCAACTCAACGAGCAGGATATTGTCGGTCTTGAACGCATCAATGAGTTTGTGACCCGTAGGCTAACCCCTGGGATCCGAACATGTCAGGCATTGAATCAAAGATTGGAAGATCTTACTCGCCGTATAGCCAGAGCAAGCAGTTTACTTAGAACGCGAGTCGATTTGAGTATTGAGCAACAAAATCAACAACTATTACATGCAATAAACCAGCGAGGTAAGATCCAGTTAAGATTACAACAGATGGTTGAAGGTGTGTCTGTTGCCGCCATGGCCTATTATTTGGTGGGATTATTGGAGTATATTTTAAATGCGTTTAATGCCAATGGTTATACACTGAACAAAATGATTTTAGAAGGGTTAGCAGTACCATTTTTTCTATTTTTTGCTTGGTGGTTATTCAGGTTCGCCATGGGGTATGTCAAAAAAGAGTCCGAATAGTGATGGCTAAACTGCACTAAGATACAGTGTTGAATATAATGACCTTAAGTGGTCATTTTTATGCTACTTATAGCATGCTCCTTTGGTACTCCTCCTATGGTTTCATTCCTCCTTTTAAGTTGTCCTCCTTTAGCTTTAAGCCTTTCGATTGCTACTAAATAATAATAATTTCGAGCCATTGTCCAATGTTAGCCATGACTAAATTATCTAATGATAGCTGCACTAATAATGAAGGAAAAGGTGTGAGAAGATGAATACACAAGCTAAGTTGAGTTTGATTAGTGTCGCTATCAGCATGACGGCATTTAATGCGAATGCCGCGCTCGAAATATATGAAAATGATGGCATGTCTTTTAGTGCAGATGGGCTAGTCAATGCTTTTTATGCAAATAGCTCGATAGAGAAGACTGATGCCGCTGGTGCCAAGTCAGATCGCGATCAGTCTCGTGTCCGAACGGGTTTTTTACCCAACAACATAGGTTTTAATTTCTCTAACCAACTCTCTGATATGAAGATAGGTATGCGATCCTCTTTTTGGGTATCGATTAGTGATGCCGATAATCACCGTGATGCTACACCTGCAGATCTTGGGACAGGCTCTTTGATCGATATCCGTCAATTTTACGGTACCGTCAGTGGTGATTGGGGTGAGTTATTAGTGGGTAAGGATTTTGGCTTGCTTAACCGCGCGAATATTTTAGGTGATGAGCTGTTACTGGGCTTTGGTCAGACATCGGATTTTTTTGGTCTTGTTGATGGCGGTAACGTTTCCTTTGGTAATATCAGTACAGGTTATACCTACCCATTTCCTAAACCTCAAATTACTTATCGCTCACCTGATCTTAGCGGGTTTAAGTTAGCGGTAGGATTGATGGATCCCAATAAAATGGCTGCAGACTCTTCAGAAGAGTTACCAAGGTTTGAGGCTGAACTCGTTTACAGCACGGATGTTGATAATGTAGGCCTTAAAGCTTGGGTCAGTGGTGCGATTCAATCGAGTGAAATTAATGACGATAAACAGAATCAATCGGGACTAGGTTATGGCGCCAACATTAAATTTTCTGGTATCGCTCTAACTGCATCAGGTTTTCAATCCAAAGGGTTAGGGCACATTGCTGGCCTAGATCATTTAGTGGGTGATGACTCTATAGAATCTGATGGTTACTTAGTGCAGGCAGCATATACATTAAACAGCAACCGATTTGTGCTTACTTATGGTGAGACCAAGGTTGAAAATACCAACAGTATTCTAGATGCGACCCATTCAAATGCCGGTATTGCCTATTTTAGAACAATACGACCAGGCTTAACGGGAGTGGTCGAATTCAATCAGACCAAGGCGGATGTAACTAATTCTTTGGTTGCGGAGGAAAATAACACCATCTCTATCGGAGCAGTGTTTACTTTCTAATAGTGACTAGGGGTCACTGAATGAAAAGTCATGGATGATTTTCATTCAGTCGCAGTACCAAAGGTAGACAGGTGATACGGCACTAAATAAGTCGCTGCCTACTACTAATGGATGAAACTTTGCTATTGTATTAAGTACTCAGTAGTTTAAATTGTGATATAGCTCAAATAATAGAGAGGCAGTGTCATGTACAAGGTCTTGATCGCAGATGATCATCCACTATTTCGAGATGCAATTGTGCATATTTTCGGGAGTCGATTTCCTAACAGTACGACTTATGAAACTGAAGATATCGCATCTACTTTAGAGTTTGCAAAAAACAATGATGATATCGATCTTATTTTACTCGATCTCAATATGCCTGGCATGTCAGGGCTCAATGGGTTACTTGATTTAAGTAATGAGTGTCCGACAACCCCCGTTGTTGTTGTATCGGCAGAAAATAAGAAGCAAGTGATCCTACAAACTATCGCCTATGGTGCAGTGGGATTTATTGCAAAGTCCTCATCTAAAGAGACCATTGCAGATGCGATTGCGACGGTGTTTGAGGGCAATATTTACCTGCCAGCCGATATTATTCGAAGTCAATCAAGCCCTAACTCTAAAAAAGAGTACCAATTATTGCCTGAGATGCTCTCATCATTAACTCGTCGTCAATTGATGGTATTGAAATGTATGACGAAAGGAGAGGCTAATAAGCAGATTGCCTATAACTTGAATGTATCTGAGACGACGGTGAAGTCCCATGTCTCCTCTATTTTAAAAAAATTGGGGGTGTCGAATCGAGTACAAGCAGTTGTAGGTTGCAGTGATATTGACTTTAATCAATATTTAAGACGTTAACTCGTTAAGTTAATGCCTTCACTTACTTTAGTAAGTACAACATGGAGGTTTTTAGCTTCATTGGTTTTACTGGTTTATTGAGCAACAAGATCCCTCTCTTTTTTGCTTTGGCTTTTAGCTCTTCACTATAATTGGCCGTGATCATCAATATTGGTAGCGTGATATCACGGCTTTGATTAATCTCAATCGCGACATCGAGTCCGTTTACATCATCATCTAAGTGATAATCAACAATCAAAATATCGGCTTGATCTGTTTCTATATTCACCTTTTTTACTAATTCATCTAGACTTGTTGCTGTAGTGATATGACACTGCCATCCCTTAAGAAGCTGCGCCATAGCGAGACAGATACTGGCGTCGTTATCAATGAGCCATACTTTACGATTAGCCAGATCTGTATTGGCCAAGGCGCGGCTGAGGTTATCATTGCCTTGTTGCATCTTATCTACCCTACCCAGTGGTACACACACTGAGAATACTGAGCCTTTGCCCTCAATAGAGTTAACGTGAATAGGGTGTGCTAATACTTTCGAGAGTTTATCGACGATGGCTAAACCTAATCCTAAGCCGTTACTAAAGGCTTTCTGGGATGATTTAAGTCGTTTAAACTCTTTAAATATCTCTTTAATTTGGTCTTTAGCAATGCCGGCACCATTGTCCCAAACCTGAATCGAAATCGAATCACCCTGACGTCTGCAGCCGAGTAATACTTTTCCCTTTCCAGTGTACCTAAATGCGTTGGATAGAAAGTTTCGAAGAATTCGAGCGAGTAATACACTGTCGGAATGAACGATGGTATCACTGGGAATATGGTGCAGCTCTACGCCAAATTGGTCGGCATTCTGCTGATATTCATTAGCGAGATTGTTGAGTAACTCGCCTAAGTTAAATGTGCTTTTGTCTGCTTTAACTACACCAGCATCGAGTTTAGATATATCGACTAAAGTACTGATCAAGTTCTCAAGATCATCCAATGAGTTTGAAATAGAGCCTAATAGCGAGTATGTGCTAGTGTCTGAAAGCTGCTCTGATAACGAACTAGTAAACAATTGAGCTGCATTGAGCGGTTGCAGTAGGTCGTGACTAACAGCGGCAAGAAATTTAGTTTTTGATATGTTAGCTAGCTCAGCCTCACTTATCGCTTCGGTTAAGTTGAATTCTGCCAGTCGGCGCTCTTCAACTTCGACTTGTAGCACATCATTAAGGTTTTGTAGTTGAGAGGTACGTTCCTTCACTCTAATGTCTAATAGGTCGTGGGCTTTTTGTAATGCTAGCGCGTTGTTTCTTCTTAATGTGATATCACGCACCAGAACGAAGAAGCCGAGCACAGTTCCACTTGAATCCCGATTAGGGACGTAGGATTTTAGCAAGTGGGCTGGTTCACCTGAACTACTTAATTCCTCAATTTCAAAACTGACACTCTCACCTTTTAAGGCACGATCTACATAGGGTTGCAGCTGAATGAAATCCCCATGAATACGACTTTGTTCCAGCTCAAGTCCGTAGAGTTCCCCCTTTGCCCAGCCATACCAATCGACATACACTTGATTGGTGAATTGAAATTTTAAATCTGAACCAACATAGGCGATCATTGCTGGCACGTTATCAGTGATAAGCCTTAACCAGCTTTCACTTTTCTTTAGGGACTCTGCATAGCGGTGGCGTGTGGTAATGTCGGTAAATGTTTTGATTAATTTGCCATTTTTTAAACGGTGATCCCTAATTTCAACAACTGTCCCATTTGAAAGGCTCTGCACATAGTAATCATCTTCATTATTGGATTTAGGTTCAAGATCAAGCTCAGTAGAATTTTGAAGGTTGGAGAAGTAGGGCATTGAGCGCAACATTTGGGTCGAGAGTTTACTCATCTCTACAAAACGTTTATTCCAAACCTCGACTTGATCATGGCTACTGAGCAATATAACCCCTTGAGATAGGTTATCGACTAGGTTTTGCAGCAACTTAGATTTTTGAGCCATGGCTTTTTCATAACGTTCACTCTCTGCGACTTTCAAGGCGGTAATATCCGTATAGAGCATGACCCAACCGCCTTCACGCGTTCGGCGCTCATTCAGTTGAAACCAGCGATTGTCAGAAAGCTTATACACTGGACTATTGTCAGCGTCGCCGGGATATGCTTGAGATATAATGCCGCGGGTTTTAGCGAGTGCTTTGAAATCACTAAGGTTAACCCCTTCTTCAATACGTAGACCTGATTTGTGCCAAAAATTGACGAAATGACTGTTTTGCAGAATAATACGGCCATCGCTATCGAGTAGCACGAATGCGTCAGAGATACTCTCGATGGCATCGATAAAACGTTGTTTGAAAATATTGGCTTGCTCATTAGCCAGTTTTAAGGCTCGGTTGCTTCTTTCTAGTTGCGCCAAGGTATCATTTAACGCTTGAGTCTTCTCTTTGACTTGCTCAGCAAGGTGAACAGAGTGCTCAAAGGAGGCGTATGGTTCATTTTGATTGCCACCTCCTTCTTCAACTCGTTTCATTAGCACTTGATTGATTTTTGTTAATTTATCGTTTTGAAGTTGAAGCCGTGTAACCTCTTCAATTAATGCTTGCTCATTCATTAAGCTCTCCAGAAATGTACACTCCGGTAAAGGTTTGATTTAAGTGCATACCATTGATGTGCTCACCATAGGTATTAAAGCCAAACATTCGGTATTGTTCCTGCAAAGGTTTAATCTTTCCAATTAAATTTTTCTGTTCAATTTCGAGCCGCCTTAAAAAACAATCACAAGCTAGTACCAGTTCCGGTTTATCAAATCGTTGTTCAAGTGTGATTAACTTGTCAGATAGAGACTCAATGATATTGCTCATCTCTACGGCACTGAGGACTATGCCAGTGTCGACAGCACAATAAAAGGTCAGACTGAAGTCGTTTTTGTTCACTTTCTGTATTGAGCGAATATAGTAGTTGCCGCCAATTTTAACCGCTAATGGGTGAAGCGAGAATACATCTGGGTTTAGTTCATCGATTCCCAAACCTAAGAATTGGGCATATACGAGTGCGGCGGGCTCTGAATTGAGTTCATAGACAGTGCGGCTTTGTGCATCGGCCTGTGTGACGACCAGTTTTTCAATTGAAGATTTAATGTGATTACAATTAAAGACTTTAAATTGACAGAGAGTATTTACCATGATGGTTATCGCGGCCTGTTGGTGAAACACACCTTGATGGTAGACATGGGTGTTGGCCAAGTTGGTGTCATCACCGGCAGAACCGCCAAAATGGGGAATACCGTTGGCTGCTGAGTTTAAAATACTGAGTAATTGCTCCTCTTTGGTAGAAAGGCCATCAATGAGGGTTAATAAAAAAGTATTATTTTTTATAGGCGTTAGTGCTTTTTCACTGCACTTTTCGATCAGTTGATTAATTTTTGTCTGAGCGTTTATCAGATCGAACGTTTCAATGGCAGGGATGAGTTCAACACTAATCGCAAAGAAGTCAGGAGAGAACCATATTGCAACAATTGAGTGCTGCTCATAACCCTCGCAGGTGAGTTCACCAGCGGTAGTACAGCCAGCTAGTTCGACATCAATGAATTGATTGTTCATCGCGCTCGCTAGCGCTTCAAGAGGGTAGACGACAGAACAATAAAACAGCACAAAGCCAGTTTGAGGCTGACCTAACTGTTCAAAAATCTCTTGGCTTGCGAGACGAGGTGCTTGTGTTCTGCTGACAGCATATTTTGTTTTTATTTTGGTCATGTTTTGCCCTGTTGCTGACTGACATTTATGCTTATTGCTTAAGAGGTGAATATCCTTTTAACTGATTGATTCATATTAAATAAATTAAATAGATATTCTTTAGTGGTCATCAAGTAGATTTCTTAGAAAATTCGCTAATGTCTTACTCGAGATGTTACTCAATAATGACTCAAATTTCATTTGGTCGTAGATACCTTGGGTTAGTTGACTCAACTTAATCAGATGTTCAGCGTCAAATCTCCCATATTTGCCCAGATAAACCCGACGCAGTTTGTGTTTGGCGAGCGTCAATGTGTCGTTTAAAAAATCGATATCATTAGCGATAAATTTCAATGAGTGCGATAGCGTTTTCATGCGTGAACCAGTATCTGTATCGAATACGCTGTAGAAAATCAACTCTTTAACATCATCACAATAAACCGAGGCGATGCTATAACAGGCGCCTGATAATCTGGGGTGCAAAAAATGTGAGGATGCTCCTATCACATAGCTGGCAAGCCAAGCGGTAACTAGCTTCTCATCTTGTATGAAAATCCGACATATCCAATGCTGTTCGCAGTAAGCGTGCTGCTCCACTGTTACATTAACGTTAAATGCAGCGGAGTGCTCGTTTTCTTTTAACTTATCGGATGTCATTAGTTTATAACTTGAATTCACTTGCCTTTTTGGATTATGAACCGTCTCTAATTGATGGTGAAGCTGATGGATAACCTGAGGTAGATTAGGAAGATGACAGCGCAAATCCTCGGTGATGACTTTAGACAATTCTGCTAGAGAGTTTAGTGAGATTTGTAAATTTGAGTTATTGATCAATACCAAGTTAGCCAGTGATATAGCTTCGAGTTGATACTGTACTTTTACAATATCGGCGAGTATGGGGGTGTTGATGCCCTGCTGAAATTCAATAATGATGAAGTGTGACCAAATATCCATGCGATCAGCAGTAAGTTCCGTTCGGTTAAGGCTTGCTAATAACTGTTTAATCATCAGGATCTCATGCTGCAAAACTATCGATTTCAAATGCGCATTTTTCAAGGGCTTCTGCTTTACGTTCGGTGCTATTTCGCCAACGTCGCTGATCAATGGTTTGGCGCTGAGTTGCTCAAGCAAATTGCCATTATCATTCTGGCTTTGCGGCTGAATATAGTGGTTATAAAGTCGAATGATTTGATTGATCTGCTGTGGATATTTACTGTTGGAATGATCTGGAATACTGCACTTTACAGTGTGAGAAGATAGATGAGCAATGATAAGGTTTTGTATCTGTACTATGCACTGCTGACAACTGATCACTCTTATGGCAAATTGATGTTGTGCATTGGTATCACATGAAATTGGCACCATTTTGCCGTCATCTTGTGTTATTAACGTTGATAAATCCTGTGCAATGGCATTGATATGATTGTAGTAGCCGACATCAATCCACCAGGTATATACCCTGTGTTGAGAGTTGGGGATATGCTCAAGAGTTTGGCTTGTCTTATTTTCGACTTTCGTTGGGGTATTATTGTTTCCTCTTTGTGCATCGTTTTCAGTACTGGTATCTGAGCTGTGATTGGCTATGGAACGCGTCAATAACACCTGCAATTCGTCGAGGTCTGGCGTCATGGTGATTAACTGAATATTGTTCGCTTGATAATAGCTTTGGTGGTAGTGGGTGATAGCCCCCAATGTTAGTTGGTGTAAGCAATCAGTGACGCCACCGTACCAATGGATTTTATGGGGTGAATTATCACCTATAAGTATTTGAATATATTCAAGGTAGTGAGAGTTCGCTTGATAACCAAGCAGTTCTCGATAGATAACACCAGACTGGTTACCGTCAAAGATTTCCTGGGTTAATTCCTCTTCGGTAGTAACCGGCGATAAAATGCCCTCAATAAGATAGTTTATAACAAGCTCAAAGCTTGTTTTATCAGGGCATACGCAGTGAAAGCAGGTAAAGCCGTCCAGTGTCGACGCATTGATTTTTACATTGGTGAGTGAGGTTAATTGAAACAAAGTGCTGGCTTGGGGATGACCTTTGCTGCGCCTAAAGCTTAAATGTTCAGCAGCATGAGCAAGCCCAGAGTCATCATGACTGGGGGTTTTGATAAAAAATACCGCACTGTATTGCTCGTTTTCAATGAGAGGTTCGTTATTGGGCTTGATATTAAAGTGAAGCAGCCCTGAAGTGTGTCGGTATTTGTTTACCGAGACATTAGGCATGAACAGATCATCTTGCTGTTGAAATCCGTTTTTCATAATTTAAGCAAAGCGATATCAGCAAGCCTTTTTCGTTGCTTGAGTGGTGTTGTTGGATTCTTAGCTTGTTCGATGGCTTCAAGTATCAAGTGGTGATCGTCTGATTTACTGCAGACAGGATCAGTTCGGCTCATATCGCCAGTGAGCATGAAGGCTTGGCAACGACAGCCGCCAAAGTCTTTCTCTTTTTCATCACAGCCCTGACAGGGTTGAGCCATCCAACTATCCCCTCTGAAATGGTTAAAAGAGAAGTCCTTGTGCCAGATCTCATCGAGTTTTTTCTCTGTTACGTTTGGAAAAGCCAAGGGCAGTATTTTAGCACTGTGGCAAGGTAACGCACTGCCGTCGGGGGTGATGGTTAGAAATGTGCTGGCCCAGCCGTTCATGCAAGCTTTTGGGCGTTCCTCGTAATAATCGGGGGTGACAAAGATAAATTGCGGCCCCGTATTTGCCTGCTGCTCGCGAAAACAATTAACGCTAGCTTCTGCATGTCTAAGCTGTTGCTGGGTGGGAAGCAGATGATCACGATTTTCAAAAGCCCAGCCGTAATACTGAGCCGTGGCAAGTTCAACATAATCGGCGTTAAGTTGGCAGCTTAATGCGAGGATCTGTGGGATCTGTTCGATGTTCTGTCTGGAGATGACAAAATTCAGCACCATAGGGTAACCTTCAGACTTTACTATTTCAGCCATTTTTAATTTCTGATCGAAGGCTTTTCCTCTGCCAGCTATCGCATCATTAAGTTCAGGATCGGCGGCTTGAAAACTGATCTGAATATGATCTAACCCTGCGGCTTTTAATTGTTTAATTCGCTTCTCAGTTAAGCCGATCCCTGAGGTGATCAAATTAGTATAAAAGCCCAGTTGACGGCCATGCTTAACTAAGGTTTCCAGATCTTTTCTTAGTAATGGCTCCCCACCTGAAAAACCAAGTTGTACTGAGCCCAATTCCCTTGCTTGGCTCAATACATCTAGCCAAGCCTCAGTGCTTAACTCATCATCTTTGTTGCCCAAATCTGTGGGGTTTGAACAATAAGCGCAATGAAGAGGGCACTCATAGGTGAGTTCAGCTAATAGCCATAATGGAGGGCCAACAGGTGTATTATCAGACATAGCTTATCCATCTTTTAGCTTGGGCCGCGGCCAGAAACTCCTCAATATCGCACCTAATGTCATCGGCTTGAGGGAACTTTTTCTGTAATTGACTCTGTATTTCATCGACAGAAGTTAGGCCGTCAATGTGCTGTAATATTTCAGCTGCACTGTCGTTGAGTTTGACCATACCTTCGGGATAAAGCAGTACAAAACACCCTTGCGCTTTTTCAAACTGTAAGCGAAAAAGGGTATTCATCTTTGGGGTTTGTGGGGCTGATGTCATTAAAATATCCCTTTGTGGTAGATGGGGGCGTCGACAAGCTGAGAGTAAGGTGCCCGATCATATTGATAAGCTAAGGTCATAGCATCTAACATTGACCATAAAATATCGAGTTTAAACTGCAGAATATTGAGGGCATGTTCCTGCTGTTCTCGGCTGGTGAAGTGCTCCAATGTGATGGCTAAGCCGTGGTTCACATCTCGCCTTGCTTGGGAGAGTCTCATCTGAAAATAGGTTAACCCTTCTGGTTTAATCCAAGGGTAATTTTCGGGCCAGCTATTTAACCGGCTTTGGTGGATCTCTGGCGCAAACATCTCAGTTAAAGATGAACAAGCCGCTTCTTGCCAAGATGCGCGTCTGGCGAAGTTGACGTAGGCATCTACTGCAAACCTGACGCCGGGTAAGATGTATTTCTCATCGAGCATATCTTGACGGCTGAGCCCGACGGCTTCACCTAAAGTTAGCCAAGCTTCAATGCCCCCTAAAGTATTGTCTTCAATGGAACCATCATGGTCGATGATCCTTTGGATCCACATACGACGGGTTTTAATGTCGGGACAGTTAGCAAGTATAGCGGCGTCTTTTACGGGAATATTGATTTGATAATAAAAACGGTTGGCCACCCAGCCACGGATCTGTTCAACACTGCATTCGCCGTTATGCATCATCTTATGGTAAGGGTGATGTATATGGTAAAGCGTACCTTTCTCTTTTAGTTTTTGTTCGAATTCTTGTTTAGTCCAGGCTTGCATTATTACCTCTATATGAATATTTCCATACCGTCGGTTGCTATTTCAACACCGTTATCAATCACATAACGGTGCTCTGAGGATTCTTCGTTTAAGATAGGGTTAGTATTATTAATGTGAATTAGAATTTTTCGTTTGATATCAAACTTATTGAGTAGCGCCACAGTGCCAAACTCGCCGTTAACTGGCATATGACCCATTTCTGAGCCTAATTTATGACTAAATCCTTTGGCGATCATCTCGTCATCTAACCAGAGTGTGCCATCGATTAATGCACACTCGGCATCGGCAAGCATTGATTCTACAAGTGGGTTTGATTTGACGATTCCGGGGGCGTAGAACAGATATTTACCTGTACTGGTATCGACAATTTTTAGACCTATGTTGTTGCCGGGGACAATATGATCACGATAAGGTGAATAGGGAGGCGCATTAGATTCTAAAGGAACCGGATAAAACTCAAGCTCTGGTACCTGTTCAACGTCAAAAGCCTCTTGGTGTTCTGTGTCGATTGAATGGTGGATGAGCCCTCCATGCCAATGGCTTAACAGCGTAAACAGTGGGTAGGCACAAGAGAGATCTTCAAAGACGACATCAGTGCAGTAAACCGGTAAAGGCAAGCCCTCTCTTAGAGTCAGCAATCCTGTGGTGTGATCGATTTGACTGTCAGATAGAATTGCAGCTTTGATTTTTGTACCTCTTTGGCCTTCACTTGGCCATAATTGAGGCGATTGATTGATCTGTTGACGTATATCTGGGGAAGCATTGATCAATACCCAGTTTTCGCCATCTGGGCTAACCGCAATAGAGGACTGGGTTCTGGCTTGGGCTTTAATGCGGCCGCTGCGAACACCTTCACAGTTATCACAGTGGCAATTCCACTGTGGAAAGCCACCACCAGCCGCTGAGCCCAATATGAGTATATGCATAGACCGATAGTCCTATTGAAGTGGTTAAAGAGACGCAATTTACATAAGAAAAATCCCCACAATTTAAACTTGTGAGGATTTCATATTTATCGGTTACTGATATAAAGGGTAACTTCAAAACCTAGACGTATATCTTCAAATTTTGGTTTGGTCCACATAGCTTATTCCTCCACTGTTATTTTATGTATCACTTATTCCAATATAAAAGCTGGTCAAAAATTAAAATATTATACTTTGGTTGGAAAAAAGGACGAGAAAGGGCCTAAACCTTACTCAATACTATAGCTCTATCGCTGTTTAACGACTTTGTTTGCTTTGATCTATTGCTTTTCTGTCCATATCGATTCACGACACACAGCGTAAGGCTTTCAATGGTGACTAAACATTCCAGGCATTGAATACACTCGCTATATTCAATTGATCCATCATGGTTTATCGCATTAATAGCACATTTTTTGCTTCGACAAAGTTGACAAGGATCACCACATTCTTTACGTCTTGTTAACCACTTAAACAGTGGATAGCGCCCAAGTAAAGCAAGTCCTGCCCCCAGAGGACAGAGATAACGGCAGTAAAATTTATGGATTTTCATACTGAGTAAAAGCAGTACTACTGAATATAGGGTAAAGGGCCAGTAGCGTACAAAATTCAGCGTGATGCTGGTTTTAAAAGGTTCAACTTCCGCTAGCTGCTCTGCCACATTTAGTGAGTAAAAGGCTGTGCCAACGAGGATAAATAGAATGAGGTATTTTAACTTTCTGGCAAGCTTGTCAGTTTTTGAGTTCAGGTGAATCTGTTTAATTTTTAATTTCTGGGCCACTATTCCTAGCATCTCTTGTAATGCGCCGAAAGGGCAGAGCCAACCACAAAATAGTCCTCTTCCCCATAGAAACACGGTGATAAAGACAAACAGCCAGAGGATAAAGATGATGGGATCAAGCATGAATACTGCTAATTGAAATCCATTCGTGGCAGAGAGAAGTAGGGTATACATGTTGACCACTGACAGCTGACCTTGGCTATAGAAACCCAGATAGAGAAGCACGAACAATAAAGAGAGGTGACGTATGCTGTGGGTGAGTCGAGCATTGGCAGCAAGTGATTGTTGCTTAATAAAAATGATGGTTAATAAGCATAAATAGAGACAGAGGATGGTTATCTCAACTCGTCGACTGTGCCAAATAGTGAGCCATAATGGAGTTGGTGTAGCAGTATCAAGTTGAACTTGTTTGATAAACAACTCTGTTGGCAGTGCTGTACTGAATATGAATGTATGCTGTTTTTGGCTTAAAAATGATTGGTTGTAAAAAATAGACAAGCCTAAATTAAACGGTCTATGTAGCTCAAAGCCTGATTGTGACTTTATTCTAAATACCTTCAGATCGGTAAACTCTGGCATTGAGATATTGAAATAGGGGTCGTTAAAACTGTAAAAATCGATATCTCGCAGATCAACAGGAAAGCCATCTTGGTTGGCACTTAAACGGTTTGACACTGTCTGCGGGATGAACTCATCACTGATAAACGAATATTGGCCACGATTTAGTAGCAGCAAAGCATGCTCGCCGGGCTTTAAGCTCTCTAGTAAGCGTTGATATTCACTTTCTCCAAGTAGGTTTCTACCTATGATAGGGATGTTGATAAAACCGAAATAGAGATCAATAAGCTTGTCACCAGCTTGATTGGCATTACCTTGAAAGAGGCCATCTATCTCACTCGTGAGTTCTCTCGGTAAATCATTGAGAGTCTGGGGCAATGACTGCCAGTGCTGCAAGTAACCTTTACCCATTAATTGATCAAAATTAAGACGATGGAACAGCTTGGACTTAATAACATAGGGAGATGCTGCAGTAAACCCCTCCAGTTTTGCTCTGGCAACCTTAAGTGCGGATGCTAAAATAGTGTCATTAATCACTAGTACTGAGACCGTTGCGCGGGTGATACCATCAAAATAGGTGGCTTGCTTGGAGGTTTTATCTTGGCTGTTGATGATAAAACGCTCTTTTACTGAATGACCTTGGTATTGATTGACAAACTCAAACATGTTCTGTTCACCTAAACCATGAAGGAAAATAGGTTCGTGATGTCCTTTGACTCTTAGTCCCGTTATGACTCCTTGGGTATTAAGGCCGAGCAACAGATTGATAGATTCACCAGAAAAACCAATAAAGTCGGTAAGATCATCGGTTTCAAAGGCGTAGCCTAACAGCTGATTGAGTTGATAAACGGGAATGACGGGCAAGTGTTCGTCAGCTAAACCGACACGTGTTGCACTGGGGAAAAGTTGGATTATTTCTGAGGGGATCTCAGTGACGTCATTATCTGCAAAACACAAAAAAGGGAACGTTAACATTAGAAGAAGGTAGAGGTTGGGAAAATGATTGTGTCTTATCCACCTAATAAATAACATGTTAAGTCCCAGAAAGTTTTAAATCATATTTGCTTCCAAACAAACTGTTGATGTTTGGAAGCGCGCCAGCTAATGATTAAAAGAATCCAAGCGGGCTAGTGCTGTAACTTACAAGCAGATTCTTCGTTTGCTGATAATGATCTAGCATCATTTTGTGAGTTTCACGTCCTATGCCTGATTTTTTGTAACCACCAAAGGCGGCATGAGCAGGGTAGAGGTGATAACAGTTGGTCCAAACTCGACCAGCTTGTAAGCGGCGTCCCATTCTGTAGGAAACATTGGCATCGCGCGTCCAGAGACCTGCACCTAAGCCATAGGCTGAGTCATTGGCAATTGCCAGTGCTTCTGCTTCATCTTTAAACGTCGTGACAGCAATCACAGGCCCAAAGATCTCCTCTTGGAAGATCCGCATAGAGTTATCACCTTGGAGTATGGTGGGCTGGATATAGAATCCATTTTCAAGTGAATCGCCTAATCTTTCTTGATCGCCACCAGTTAATACTTTTGCTCCTTCCTGACTGCCTATTTTCAAGTAGCCCATGATCTTATCGAACTGTTCTTGAGAAGCCTGAGCACCGACCATGGTTGAGGTATCGAGTGGGTTACCGCGGATGATCTCTTTGGTTTTCTGTAGCACTTTGGCCATAAACTCATCAAAGATATCCTCTTGAACTAAGGCTCGCGATGGACAAGTACACACTTCGCCTTGGTTGAAGAAACCAAGTACAAAACCTTCGGCGCATTTATCTAGATAGTCATCTTCGAACCGAGTAACATCGCCAAAGTAGATGTTAGGAGATTTACCGCCCAACTCAACTGTAGAGGGGATCAAATTTTCTGCAGCACATTTCAAGATATGCCCACCTACGGCGGTTGATCCTGTAAAAGCTATTTTTGCAATACGTGTGCTGGTGGCCAAGGCTTCACCGGCTTCTTTACCGAAGCCATTAACCACATTAAGGACGCCATCTGGAAGTAGATCGCCAATCATCTCCATCAAGATTAGAATGCTTGCAGGTGTTTGTTCGGCGGGTTTAAGTACAATACAGTTACCCGCGGCGAGTGCTGGCGCCAGTTTCCATGCTGCCATTAACAGCGGGAAGTTCCAGGGAATGATCTGGCCAACAACACCGAGTGGCTCATGGAAATGGTAGGCTACTGTGTCTTTGTCGATTTCAGATAGAGTGCCTTCTTGTGCACGAATACAACCCGCATAGTAGCGGAAATGATCAGAGCATAAGGGAAGGTCAGCTGCTAAAGTTTCACGAACTGGTTTGCCGTTATCCCATGTTTCCGCCACTGCGAGTGCTTCTAAGTTCTCATCAATTCGGTCAGCAATTTTTAATAGTATGTTTGAACGTGCCTGCACCGAAGTATCCGCCCAGCCAGCTTTAGCACTGTGGGCAGCGTCTAATGCAAGCTCTATATCCTGTGAACATGAGCGAGGTATTTTACAGATCTCTTCACCGGTCACTGGAGTTGTGTTGCTAAAATAGACGCCTTTTACTGGTGGTACCCATTTGCCACCAATAAAATTTTCATATTGCGCTTTAAAAGATATAACTGAATTGTCGCTACCCGGATATGCATAAATCATATTTCACCTCAATCTAGACCTGCCAGAGTTTGACTCTTTTCCATGGTCTTGTTTTTGTTCGCTCTGGGGTAATCCAAAGCATCTTGATGAATTCATATTAGCCCTGCGCCGTAATACAAAACATGATCCCTTGGCACAAAAAAACTCATACTTTAGAAGGAAGTTAGTATTATGAATTAGCTGGATTGTCTGTTTTTTTTACAATTAACTTGCGCAGTTAGTCAGGGAGATGTTGTTTGAGAGACTGCTTATGTTGAGCTCTAATTTAGTTTGTGCTAAGGCTAGTTATAAGAAAGGACTGTATATAACAGTCCTTGTGAGTGTGAATATTGGATTTCTTGTTGGCTAGTTTTTAGGAAGCTTAAAGGTCCAGACTGTACCACCTTGGTTCAGGTGTTTAATGCGTTTAGCCACATCTCCACCCCAAAGAGGCACAGCGCCGCCCCAACCAGAAAGTACGGACACATATTGTTCATCGTCCATATCCCAAGTAATTGGGGAGCCAACGATGCCGGAGCCAGTATTAAACTTATATTTAATCTCACCTGTTTTGGCATTAAAGGCGATCAAGTATCCTTCTGGGTTACCCATAAAGACAAGGTTCCCCGCCGTGGTTAATACTCCGCCCCACAATGGAGAGTAGTTTTTGTAACGCCATACTTCTTTGCCCGTTTTTGGATCTATCGCCTTCAAGACACCAATATACTCTTCATTAATGGCCTTGATGGTAAACCCTGCTCCTAGGTAGGCAGCGCCTTTTTTATAAGCTGTGGGTTCATTCCAGATATCCATCTCCCACTCATTAGAGGGAACATAGAAAAGCTCGGTATCTTGGCTATAAGCCATCGGCATCCAGTTTTTGCCACCTAAGAAAGCGGGGGCTGCGATCACAGTACTGCCTTGTTTGCCATCTTGTGAATCCATGGGGTTACTCGGACGGTTATCGTCAATAAAGATTGGACGTCCTTTGGCGTCTAAACCTGATGCCCAAGAGATCTTATCTGAGAAGGGAAAACCGCGGATAAACTCACCATTTTCGCGGTTAAGTACGTAGAAAAAACCGTTACGATCTGCTGTAGCTGCAGCTTTAATTGTTTTACCATTCTCTTTGTAATTAAATGGAATGAGCTCATTTACACCATCATAATCCCAGCCATCATGTGGCGTTGTTTGGAAGTGCCAAACAATTTTACCTGTGTCAGGGTCTAAGGCTAAGCGAGAGGCTGAGAAGTAATTATCACCAGGTCTGAGGTGGGAGTTCCATGGCGCTGGGTTACCTGTGCCGAAGAAGAGTAGATCGACATCGGCATCATAGGTGCCGCCTAACCATGGTGCAGCTCCCCCCGATTTCCACAGATCCCCAGGCCATGTTTGTCCCGGTTTGCCACCGGATATGCCATTTTCAATTTTTTTGCCGTCTTTCCAGATGTAGCCCATATGACCTTCAACCGTTGGCCGTTCCCAAACGAGTTGACCATTAGTGGCATCATAAGCTCTGATCCTACCGACAATACCGAACTCTCCACCAGAAACACCTGTGATGACCTTGCCTTTAACGACAATCGGTGCAGCCGTGATCGAGTAACCAGCTTTGTAATCATCAACCTTTTTCTTCCAGACGACTTTGCCCGTATCTTTGTTTAGAGCGACTAGTTTAGCATCCAGCGTGCCAAAGATAACAAGATCACCATAAAGGGCCACACCACGGTTTATTACATCACAACAGGGCATGATCCCATCGGGTAGCCTAGCATCATATTGCCAAAGTTCATCGCCTGTTCTGGCATCTATGGCGTAAACCCGCGAGTAGGAGCCAGTGATATACATGACGCCGTCTTTGATCATAGGTTGTGACTCTTGACCACGCTGCTTCTCTCCCCCTAAGGAGAAAGCCCAGACAGGTCGCATCTCTTTTACTGTGCTGGTATTAATTTTAGTTAGCGGGCTGTATCTCTGGCCCTTTAAGCCCATTCCATAAGAGACGACATCTTGGGTTGTCGCTTGATCGTTAGCTATATCCTTATCAGTTACATTAGCACTCGCCGTACCACAGAGCGCTAATGTAATACAAAGAGATAATGATAACTTATTATTTTTGCATGTTTTTATCATTGTGTTTCCTCGCGTGATCGTTATCCAGTTAACGCTAATATTTAGCGTGCTATATACCAAATCAATAATGTGAACTCCCAGGGAGTGAGAATTTACTGCTTTGGTATCTGTTATCCTCTGACTAGCGTTTTATCTCTACGAGTTTTACTCGTGAGCTTAAGTAGGATAAATCCAGATTAAAGTGAATTGGTTTTGCCGCCTATTGCACCCCGTAGGGATTTATATCATCACTTAGTAGGACAACTAAGGATGAGTTTCTGTAGGTAGGTATAGCTCAGGTATTTGATAAATTGCGTGATATTTTGTAAATATATTTTCCATGTCGCCTTGTTTGATCATGTTTTCCACTATGTCACCTACGGCATACCCAAGTTGTCTGTATTGGCTTTTAACGGCCATGCCTATATCCCACTGTTGCCGTCCCAACATGGGGAAAGCATTCTCAGCTAAGGGATATTTCTTTGAGTCTAAGGTTTGCTGAAAATGACTGATTTGACTTCTAAGCCCCATTGCAGCATCGACTTCACCGCTATTCATAGCATCAAGTGCGAGTGGGATGGATGAGAAATGTTTTGCGCTGTCTCGCATTCGGCCAGCAAACGCCGAAGTGAGATAAAACTGAGGGATAGAGTCAACTTCGACACCAATATTATGGTATTGAAAAACAGCGATGGTGGTGACGGATTCGATCTGATCGGCGTTATATATGATCTGCCATGATTCTGTATGGTAGGGGGCAAACATATGCACCTGCCCGTGAACGAGTTCACCTATGTCATCACGCATCTGGGAGTAGGCTCTGTCATAGGGAACCCGTAACATAAGATCGGCAACACTACGTTTTAGGAAGTGACCCTTCCAGAGGTTGTTTCTGAGATCATCCTCTACATTTTCATCAGCAGTCATCCATCGCAACTTAAGCTCAACATTCAACTGCTTTGCAATGGATTGAGCTACATCGATGTCAATGCCCTTGGGAAGACCGTCTACCAGATAGGAAAAAGGCGCAAAATCACGATAGATGGCTACCGTGATCTGTTTACTTTCAATAATATCATCATAGGATCGGGCCAAAGCTGCGGAGCTAACAGCTAAGCTAGAGATCAAGCCACAGCTGATCCATAGGCTATTAATTATCTTCACTTACCGACTCTAACCAAGTTTTTATTGCCCAAAGTGCTTCCTGTGTAAGGTGCTCGGTCATTTTAGGCATATATACAGCCCCATTTCTAACAGCGCCGTTTTGAACTCGGTAACCATACCATTCATCTCCATCAATATCGGGAGCGAGAAGGCGAAGATCCGGTGCTATTCCACCAGAAATGCCACCTAATCCATGGCAGCGAGCACAATTCTGGTTATACGCTGATGCGCCAACACGTATGATATCTATCTGAATATCTCCGCCATGTTGTCGATAAGGGTTCTCTTCTATCCACTCCTCGCCGAGTTGAGGCAATTCAGAAGTGTCAATGGATTGTGGTGTAACAGCGCCATGGGCGGAAACATTGAAAGAGCCGATAATTAATATCGTTGCTAACAGGTATTTCTCTTTAAAACTGGTTCTTCTCATCTCAAATCACCTTCATCTTTGCTATCTTCTTATATTATGGATGAATACTAACCAGCAAATGTGTTATTTCGAATTACACTTTGGCCGTATTCCTCCTCCTCCTTTAGTAGGATAGATTAGTCTAGAACATAAAAATTTAAAGTTAATATCACTAGTTAACAATGGCTTATTGTTTTTTCTCTGTTTTGTGGGATGTTTTGAAAATTGAGATTTATTCTATATGCTGGTTTTAATGTTAATCATTTAGTCTAGGAGCAGTATTGAAGATAATCAGTGCAGACAATGCAAAAACTTTATTGCTAAGCTTATGTTTCTCCACTCTACTTTATACTGGAATCTCCTTCGCAGTGTCTGATAAGGTTGAGTTAATCGAGATAAAAATCAGTTATTTAAAGTTGAGTGTACATCAAGCGCCTGCACTGTCTAATGTTATTGAACAAGCCCAAGACAGCGGTTTTCAGGGAGCACGACTGGCGATTAATGATTCAAACACCACTGGTAAGTTTTTAAAGCAGAAGTTTGTACTTAATTACCATGACTTCAATGTGACGAAAGACCTCATGTCGCAGATGTCATCCGATTTTAAAGCTGGGCATCAGCTTTTTATCGTCGATGTTCCAATGAATACCCTGATAGAGATAGACCGTTGGGCTGCAGCAAGGCAAGTGTTGATATTTAATATCAACGAGTCATCAGATCGGCTCAGGTACCAAACTTGCTTAGCTTCCGTGTTACATACCAGTCCCAGTGATGCGATGAGATCCGATGCAATAGCTCAGTGGCTGCTTAGCCGGCGCTTGAATAAGGTGCTGCTAGTCAGTGGGTTACGAGATGAAGATATAGCATTAACGGATTCATTTAAGCGTTCAGCTAAACGTTTTGGTTTAAACATTGTGGCGGAAAAGAGTTGGAGTTTTAATACTGATCTTAGACGAAGTGCGCAGCAGGAAGTCCCTTTGTTTACCCAAACTAGAGATGATTACGATGTTGTTTACGTTGCCGATAAATCAAAAGACTTTGCTGAATACTTGCCGTTTAATATTTATCTACCACGACCCGTTGTCGGCTCAGCAGGATTGGAAGCATTATCTTGGCATTTTGTGATTGAGCAATGGGGCGCCGCTCAACTGCAAAACCGATTTAGAGCGTTAGCAAAACGCAACATGAATGAACTGGATTTTAGTGCTTACCTTGCTGTTAGGAGTATTGCACAAGCGGTTCATCAACAAAAAACAGCCGATCATTTAACACTCATCGCCTTTATTCAATCTGGTGATTTTGAACTGGCGGCTTATAAAGGTAGAAAGTTGAGCTATCGACCTTGGAGTGGACAATTGAGAATGCCGATGGCCTTAGTTCAACCACACGGCCTAGTATCACTTTCCCCCCAAGTTGGTGTACTGCATCCGAACACTGAACTGGATACATTAGGCTTTGATATTCAAGAATCTCGTTGTACTTCACAGAAGGGGTCATTATGACATCACCGAATCGGTTATTTATACTCTTTGTCTTGGGCATTAATTTTGTTCCTTTGATGTCAAATGGTACTGAATATGCCTATGTTACCAATGAAAAAGATGATGATATCTCTGTGGTTGATATGTCTAATTTGAAGGTGATTAAACGGATCTCAGTCGGTCAAAGACCAAGGGGAATTATATTTAATCATGATCAAACCTTGGCTTATATCTGTGCCAGTGACTCAGATACGATTCAGATCTTAGACTTAGCGACAGAGGCGATAATAGGTGAGTTACCGTCAGGGGAAGACCCTGAAACTATTGCTCTTCATCCAGATGGGAAAACCATCTATACCTCCAATGAAGATGATGCACTGCTTACGGTGATCGATATTGAATCTCGCTCTGTCAAAACCCAGATAGATGTGGGGGTTGAACCAGAAGGTTTAGCGGTGAGTCCAGATGGGCAAATCGTCGTGGTGACGTCGGAAACCACCAATATGGTCCATTGGATCGACACTGAAACTTATGAGAACTTTGATAATACCTTAGTGGCTGCCAGACCAAGATCAGCTATGTTTTCAACAGACGGTAAACAACTTTGGGTCAGTTCAGAGATTGGTGGTGAAGTGGTGGTGATTGATGTCAGTATAAGAAAGATAATCAAAACATTCACCTTTGAGATTAATGGGATCCACAATGATCGGGTACAACCCGTAGGAATAGTGTTGAGTGAAGATGGCCAGTTTGCCTTTGTCGCGCTAGGACCCGCCAATCATGTTGCTGTGATAGACAGAAAAACCTTAACCATCGAAGAGTATCTGCTAGTGGGCAGGCGAGTTTGGCAATTGGGCTTTAACCAAGACCAAAGCCTATTATTGACGACCAATGGCGTCAGTGGCGATGTCTCGGTGATTGACGTTAATAGAATGAAAGTCACTAAATCGATAAAAGTGGGCAGATACCCATGGGGAGTGGCGATTAAGGATGTTCAATGAGTATTTGGGTGGAAAACCTCTCCTACTCTTATGGGCGTAAGCAAGTCCTTAATGAGTTAAGCTTCTCGCTAACAGCAGGATTTAATGTACTACTGGGGCCAAATGGTGCAGGCAAGAGTACACTGTTTTCATTGCTGACAGGCCTATTTGAAACTGGGCATGGTCAGATTAAAATTTGTAATTTTGATCTGATTGAACAAAAAAGATCAATGCTCAGGCTCATGGGCGTTGTGTTTCAACAAAGTACCTTAGATTTGGATCTGTCTGTTAAGCAAAACCTGCTCTATCACGCATCATTACACGGTATTTCACCTGTTTTAGCCCTTAAAAATATAAAACCTATTCTTGAACAATTACACTTGTCTGAGCGCTTAAATGATCGCGTTAGGCAACTCAATGGCGGCCATCGCCGCAGACTCGAGATAGCCCGGGCTTTGATACACCAACCTAAGGTGATATTGCTCGATGAGCCTACCGTGGGATTAGATACCAGCAGTCGACGATTGATTATCGAACATGTGAGAGCATTGGCTCATGAGCTGGGGATCTGTATTTTGTGGGCTACCCATTTGATGGACGAAGTAAGCAGTGATGATGTGCTTATCCTATTAGACAAAGGACAGGTTAGGGCACAGGGGCATTGTAATCGTCTTTGCGATGATAATGACACTAAAAATGTATTGGAGCTCTACCATAAGCTAACCAGCAATAGGGAGTTGATGTGAATATTCAACAATACCAGTATTGTTTCTCCGGCGTTGTTAAGCGAGAGTTTTTACGTTTCTTACAGCAGCGCACACGTTTACTTAGTGCCTTGATTCGACCTCTACTTTGGCTGGTGGTCTTTGCAGCAGGTTTTCGTGCAGCCTTAGGGGTGTCGATTATGGAACCTTACGGCACCTACATCACTTATCAGCAATATATCACCCCAGGTTTATGTTGCATGATAGTACTGTTTAATGGCATGCAAAGTTCGCTTTCTATGGTGTATGACCGAGAAATGGGCAGTATGAAGCTGCTTTTGATGAGCCCTTTCCCTCGCCCTTTTCTGTTGATGTGTAAACTTATCGCTACTGCTATTCTCTCATTAATTCAGGTATATATCTTCTTGATTCTTGCTCAATTTGTGGATGTTGAAACACCATTTTTAGGTTACCTCACCGCAGTTCCAGCCATCTTTCTGATCGCCTTTTTTCTGGGGGCGTTAGGTCTACTTTTATCTAATTTGATAAAACAGTTAGAGAATTTTGCAGGTGTCATGAACTTTGTGATTTTCCCGATGTTTTTTCTTTCTAGTGCATTATACCCACTTTGGAAAATGAAAGAGGCAAGCCTCTGGTTATACTGGCTTTGTGAATATAATCCATTCAGTTATTGTGTGGAGTTATTAAGATTTGCCTTGTATCAGCAGTTGAATCTCGAAGCCTTTATGGTGGTCTTGATGACGACAATTGCCGTATCGGTACTAGCTATGTTTAGCTTTGTGCCCAAACGGGAAAGTAGGCGATAATTTGAATACTCTTTATCCGGACATTGAACCATACACTCACTACTACTTATCGATGTCGGCCAAAAAGGGAACGGTAGTACATCAACTTTACGTAGAAGAGTGTGGTAACCCACAAGGGCTGCCGGTTATTTTTCTGCACGGTGGTCCAGGCTCTGGTTGCCGCGCATCCCACCGCTGTTTTTTTAATCCTAAGTTATATCGAATCATTCTGTTTGACCAACGGGGTTGTGGTCGTTCACGCCCATATTGGGACTTAGAGAGTAATACAACCGCTTATCTTGTCGATGATATAGAGCAGATAAGAGTTACATTGGCCATCGACAGTTGGGTGGTGTTTGGTGGCTCTTGGGGATCAACCTTAGGGTTGGTTTATGCGCAGCATTATCCAGAGCGGGTGATGATGATGATTCTACGTGGGATTTTTCTCGCAAGGCAGCATGATATTGATTGGGTTTATTCAAGTTCTGGTGCTGCGAGGATATTCCCTGAAGCCTGGGAATTACTCATGTCTGTGCTTACCCCCTTAGAGCAGCGAACACCACTGAAGAGTCTATATCATCATCTAGTCGGGGATAATGAATTTCGCCGCGCACAAGTGCAGCAGGCTTTTAATCAATGGGAGCAGCAGATAGTCACGTTAAGGGAGCTTAACTATCAAATCTCAGAGTTAGTTGATGTTGAGCCCTGCAACGATGCCGCAGCCATGCTCCAGCTACATTACTGCCTTAATCTATGTTTTATCGCTCACCAACCCATTTTAGCGAATATCGATAGCATTCGGGAAATTCCAACTCACATTGTTCATGGACGTTATGACATGGTTTGCCCGGTAGAACAAGCTTGGGAACTTGCAGAGGTTTGGCCTGAAGCAAGTCTCACTATCTTGCCCCTAGCGGGCCATGCCGCAGGGGAGTTAACTATGGTAGATACCTTAGTGGGTTTAACCGATAAAGTCGCTGCTGAGCTATGTTCACACTAGTTGTACCGATTAGTTAGTTAATTTGGTTATATTTGATATGGGCATAAAAAAGCGCTACTCATATGATGAGTAGCGCTTTTTAGCTTGTATATAATTTAAGTTAACTCACATCAAGTATGTAAGGCTTAGAACTTGAACTCTGCTCCGGCGTAGGCGAAACGTCCTTTACCGCCACCATAGTTACTGTCGAAGTTACCTCTT